>NZ_JBEXIA010000016.1:0-125120 GCF_040608335.1 Micromonospora sp. NPDC005194
GCCCTGGGCGCCAAGCCCGCGCACGCCGCCCCGTTGCCGTCACCGTCGCCGACCACCCGCGCGCCGGCGGAGGACGCCACCGCACCGGGGATCGTCGGGGCGCTGCCGCACGACGTGGTCGAGACGCCGCTGGACGTCGGCCTGCCCCTGCCGACAGCCCTCCCCCGACCCGTGCCCACGGCCCTCCCCCGGCCCGTGCCGACAGCCCTCCCCCGACCCGTGCCCACGGCCCTCCCCCGGCCCGTGCCGACAGCCGTCCCCCGGCCCGCGCCGACGGCCGTCCCCCTGCCCCTGCCGACCGTCACCGCTGCGCTGTCGGTCGTACCGTCGATCGCCGCGGCAACCCGACCACCCCGTGCGCGACAGTCGTCCCCGCCGCCGGCCGCGCGCGTTCCGTCGGCGGCGGCCGCGCCGGCCGCACGCACCACCGCGCCACCGTCGCCACCGCCGCCGACCCACGTGACAGCGATGGCGTCCCGGGCCAGCCTCCCCCGCATCGTCAACGGCGGCGCGCCGGCTCGAACGCTGGCGACGAGGACCGCGCAACCGCTATCGGCACCGCCCCCTCCCGTCGGGCCCCTCCCGGGGCAACCGGCGCTGGTGCCGGCATTCGTGTCCGCACCCGCCGGCGCCGGCGCCAGTGGGCTCGACCAGAAGGCGTCGGCGACCGGCGGGCCGCCGTCCATCGCACCGCTGCACCGGGGGCGTGCCGTCCTCCCCTTCGACAGCCACGCGGCCGGTCGGCCCGTGGAGCGGGGTCCCCCACCGCCACGGCAGCTCCTGATCTTCCACCCGCGTCCACGACGTTGATCAGGAGAGATCATGGAACTAGCCGTTATCTGGGTACCCGCCGACATCGAGCCGTCGGAGCACGCCATCGCGACGTGTCTGACCCACCTCCGCCAGCATGACTACCGACTGAACGGGATCATGCGGGCCCCGTGGGAGGCCGTCGAACAGAAGATGATCGACGGGGAGGTGGACGTGGTCGTGATCGCCGACCGCGCTCATCTTCCGCCGGACCGGTCGCCCCGGATCGAGGTGGCCGCCCCGGCGTCGAACGCGGACGAGGCCCGACCGGTGCCCGACACCGACGTCGGCTGAACCGACGAAGCACCCCGTCCATGCCGGACGGGGTGCTTCGTCGAGCCCTCATTCGAAGCCGACGAGCCGTCGGGTCCATTCAGCCGGGGTCCTCGGCCGGTTCGGAGACGTGGGCGGTGACGATCCGCCAGCCGACGGGCAGGCGTACCCAGGTCTGGGTCTGCCGCCCGGTGGCGGCGGCGCCGGCGTACCCGAAGCGGGTCGTCACGACCGCGAGGTCCGCGCCGAACGTGCTGATCATCGGGTCGACCAGCCGGCGGCCGGCCGGCAGCGGTGGCTGCGCGGCCCGCCACTTGCGCTGCTCGTCCAACCCGTACTGGTGGTCGGCGAGGCCGAACCGCACGGTCCGGTCGGAGTCCCAGAAGTACCCGCAGATCCCCTCGGCGTCGCCGTCGACCAGCGCCCGCTCGTAGCCGGCGAAGGCCGCCGCCACCTCGGCGACCACGTCCGTCCGATCGATCTCCACGCGGTACGTCCTCTCGATCCGTCGGGTCGGCACCTGGCCGGCCCGGTGGGAAAGCGTCGGCACTTGGCCGGCCCGTCGGCATCCCCACCGGGCCGGCCGGCTCAGCCGCTCAGGGCCGACGTCTTCTGCTCGTCTTCCGCTCGATCGGCGGCGGGGCTGGTGGACGCGGCCGGATTGGGCGGCCGGTCCAGCTCGGCCTCCTCCGGGTCGGGATCGCGCGGTGTGGGCCGACCGAGCGCGACGATCACGCAGATCGCCGCGACGAAGAGGTAGCCGAGCGCCACCTGTCCGTTGGCGTTCCACTCGATCCGTTCGCCGTGGATCAGCCCGATGAACGAGAGCACCGCGCCGGCGCCGGCGAAGATCGCCGCCCGGACGAACCGCTTGTCGATGATGAAGACCACCACCGCGCCGAGCACCAGGCCGGCGAGGATGGCTCCCCGGCCGAGCACCAGCAGCCCGTCGTACACCACGCCGGCGCCGTTGAGCGCGTCGTCGCCGACCGCGGCGGCGCTGGTGCCGGCCGCCGCCAAGGCGTTGTCGATCTGCCCGGTCGCCCAGGCGGCGATGTTGGGAATCAGCGCGGCGACCACGGCCGCGGCGTGCGCCCGTGGGGTCGCCTGGAACGCCTGCGCCCCGATCAGCAGACCGATGTAGAGCAGGATCGGCACGATGGCCGCCGTCGGGAAGATCGCCGCGAGCAGCCCGAACATGCCGAGGAAGCAGAGCACCGCGATCACCACGCCGGTCGCCATCGAGTAGCCGCTGCGTCCACCCGCCGCCTTCCAGCCCGGGTGGCCGACGTAGACGGCGGGCGGGAACGGCGACCCGAGCGCCGCACCGATCACCGCGCCCGCGCCGTCGGCCAGCAGCACACTGCGCAGGTTGTAGTTGTCCCCGGCGGTCGCCGCGCTCTCCACGTTGGTCATGCCCTCGGTGAAGTTGTAGACGCCGAGCGGAATCGCCGTCGCCAGCAACGGCGCCATGTCGGCCAGCCCGGTGACCAGCAGGTCCAGCTTGAGCGAGGGTACGGCGACCGCGATGTCCCGCGCGGCCGCCGTGACGTCGGGCACCGACATCGCCCCGCCGGCCCAGCCGATCGCGGTGCCCACGAGCAGCGCCGCGAGCCCGATCGGGAAGTTGAACGGCAGCTTCACGTCGGTGAGCAGACCGATCAGCAGCAACGCGAAGACCGGCAGGGCGACCCAGGCCATGCGCCACATCTGCCCAGCCGGGTTCATCGAGATGAAGGTGATCGAGATCCCCGCGAGGGTGCCGAGCAGCGCGGCCCGGGGCGCGTACCGGCGGATGTAGGGCCCGACGAACGCGCCGATCAGCACGATCACGCCGATGATGAAGGCCCACGCCAGCCCGGCCTCCCAGGCCCGCACCGGATCCTGGGTGCGCAGGTAGATCGGGAGCATGATGACGAAGATGACGATGAACATGTGCGGCACGCTCGGCCCGTACGGCAGGGCCGTCACGTCGGCACGGTTCTCCCGGCGGGCGAGGCGGCGGGCCAGGAAGGTGTAGTAGACGTTGCCCGCGACCAGGGCGATGCCGAGCGCCGGCAGGATGGTGCCGAACACTTCCCCCTCGGGAAGGTTCACCACGGCGATGCAGAGCCCGGTCAGAGTGAGCACGTTGACCAGGACGTTGACGCCGAAACCGAAGAACGCGTTGGTGTCGCCGCGCACCCAGTACGGGAGCGGGACGACTGTGGGCTTCGTGGGGACCATGGCTGCTCCCGGTCAGGAAGAGGGCTGCAACGCGGACGTGGTGGGCAGCGCGGCGCGTACCTGCGCCGAGTCGGCGACCCACCCGAAGATCCCGCCCTGGGCGGCGATCATGTCGAGCCCGACCCGCTGGAACTCGGGGAAGTAGGACCCGACACAGTCGGCGAGCACGAGGCACTCGTACCCGCGGTCGTTGGCCTCCCGGACGCTGGTGTGCACGCACACCTCGGTGGTGACCCCGGTGACCAGGAGGCTGCGGATGCCCCGCTCGGCGAGCAGGGCGTCCAGATCGGTGGCGTGGAAGGCGCCCTTGCCGGGCTTGTCGATGACCGGCTCGCCGGGCAGCGGCGCCAACTCGTCGATGATGTCGTGGCCGTACTCGCCGCGGATCAGGATCCGGCCCTTGGGGCCGGGGTCACCGATCCGCTTGCTCGGCGCGCCCCGGTGGAGCTTGGCGGGCGGGCAGTCGGACAGGTCGGGCAGGTGCCCCTCGCGGGTGTGCACGACGGTCAGGCCGACGGCACGGGCGTCGGCCAGCAGCGCCGCGAGCGGCGCGATCGTCGTGCGTAACTGGCTGACGTCGTTGCCCAGGCTCGCACCGAAGCCGCCGGGCTCCAGGAAGTCGCGCTGCATGTCGATGACGAGCAGCGCGGTGCTCGGGAGGTCGAAGGAGTACGGGCCGGGTCGTGCGGCGATGGTCAACATGGGCGCACCTCACTTCGCCGTGGCGGCGATGACGTCCTCGGATGTGGTGACGCAGCCGAAGACGCCGCCCTGCATGGTCACCATGTGCAGCGCGGCGTCGTGGTTGGCCTTGTCGGTGGCGCCGGTGCAGTCGGAGAGGATCAGGCACTCGTAACCCCGGTCGTTCGCCTCGCGCATGGTGGTGTGCACGCAGACGTCGGTGGTGATGCCGGTGAGGATCAGGTGGGTGATGCCCCTGGTGCGGAGCACCAGGTCGAGGTTGGTGGCGTAGAAGGCGCCCTTGCCCGGCTTGTCGATGATCACCTCACCGGCCACCGGGGCGACCTCGGGCACGATCTCCCAGCCGGGCTCGCCCCGGACCAGGATCCGGCCGGCCGGGCCGGCCGCCCCGATCTCGGCGCCGATGCGCGCCGAGCGCCACCGCTTGTTCGCCGGCAGGTCGGACAGTTGCGGGTCGTGCCCCTCCCGGGTGTGCACGACGAAAATCCCGAGCGATCGGGCGTGCTCCAGCAGCCGGGCGGTGGCCGGCAGGCCGGCCCGGGTGAGGCCGATGTCGTAACCCATCGCGTCGACGTAGCCGCCCGGCCCGCAGAAGTCGGTCTGCCAGTCGATGCAGAGCACTGCGGTACGCGCGGTGTCGGCCGCGCCGTCGTACGGCCACGGGTAGGGGTTGGCCGGTACCGGTCCGATGCTGCCCATCCTCTCGCCTCCTGTCGTGATCGCTGGTGCCGCCCGCGTCAGCGCCGGACGGCGGAACGGCGGTAGGCCCGCCACCCACCGCTGGCGCTGATGTCCTCGGCCGGCGGGCCCGCGGCATACGCTTCGCAGAGGAAACCGAGCACGTCCCGCCCGTCGTGCAGGCGGACCCACCCGAGCGAGAGGGGTGCGGGCACGCCGGTCAGCAGCCCACCGACCGCGGCGCTGGGCAACCGCCACAGCTCGACCTCGATGGGATGGCCCGACGGCCCGTCCGGGGCGATCCGGACCAGACCGGGCAGTCCCTCGCCGTCGGACGTGTCCATGCGGTAGAGCCGGTAGAGCGGCGCGGTGCGGGCGGTGCCGGCGAGGACCGCGCCGTGCCCGAGCAGCTCGCCGTTGCGGGACTCGCCGGCCAGGTGCCGGCCGACCACGGCGATCAGCACGTCCGCCCGGCGCTGGGCCGGCACCTCGATCGGCGGCGGGCCGGGCTCGACCTCCGGACCGGTTGCGCCGCCCGTGGTGAGGGTGGCGGCCAGCCGGGCCAGGGTGGTGTCGCTGAACGCCGGGCCGAGCAGGGTCAGGCTCGCCGGCCGGCCGGCGGCGGTGAACCCGTTGGGTACGGTCACGGCGGCCAGGTCGAGCAGGTTGGCGAACTGGGTGTAGCGGCCGAGCATGGCGTTGCGCCCGATCGGGTCCTCGGCGATCTCGTCGAGCGTGAACGTGGTGCCGACGGTGGGCACGACCAGCACGTCGACGTCCTGCCAGAGCTGGTCGACCTGCGCGCGCAGCTCGCGCAGCCGGTGCTGGCCCCGGAAGGCGTCGATCGCGTCGTAGCGCCACCCGGTCTCCAGCACGGCCCGGGTGACCGCGAGGACCGACTCCGGGTGCGACCGCAGGAAACCGCCCAGCGCGACGAGCCGCTCGGCCACCCAGGGCCCCTGGTAGAGCAGGTCCCCCGCCGCGAAGAAGGGGCCGAGCGGCACCGACCGCGGGGACCCGACGAGGGTACGCAGCAGTTGCACGCCGGCGGCGAACCGGGCCTCCTGCCCGGTGTCGCCGAAGAATTCGAGGTCTTCTGCCCGCGGCACCCCGAGGCGTAGGGTCCCCGGCATGCGGGGAACCACCCGCTCGGCCGGCAACGGACGTCCCCACGGGTCGGCCGAGGTGACGGCACGGGCCGCGTGCAGCACGTCGAGGGCGCCGGCCACGTCAGGGGCGAAGACCGACACGCAGTCCAGCGAACGGCAGGCCGGCACCACGCCGGCCGTGCTGAGCAGACCCCGGGTGGGCTTGAGGCCGACGATCCCGTTGAGCGCCGCGGGCACCCGGCCGGAGCCGGCGGTGTCCGTACCCAGGGCGAAGCTGACCTGGCCCGCGGCGACCGCGACAGCGGAGCCGGAGCTGGAGCCGCCGGAGATGAGGCCGCCGCCGAAGACGCTCTGGCAACTGCCGTACGGCGAGCGGGCCCCCGTGAGGCCGGTGGCGAACTGGTCCAGGTTGGTCTTGCCGACGAGCAGCGCGCCGCCGTCGAGCAGTCGGCGCACCACCGGAGCGTCCTCGGCGGCCAGGTATCCGAAGTCGGGGCAGCCCGCCGTGGTGACCATGCCGGCCACGTCGATGTTGTCCTTGACCGCGAACGGGATCCCGTACAGCGGCAGTGCCGGATCACCGTGGCGGGTCAGCGACTCGGCCCGTTCGCGCAGGCGGTCGGCCGGGACGGTGCTGATCCAGACCGGCTCGCCGTCGCGCCCGGCCAGGCCGTCCAGGATGCGCTCGGCCTGGTCGACGGGGGTCCGGCCACCCTCGCGGTACGCCGTCCGAAGCTCCGAGATGGACTCCACTCGTTCTGGCATACTGTCGATTGTCGACCGTTTTGTTACAGCGAATCACGCGCTCTGTAACGAGGACATGACGGCACGCATACCCCGGCCGGGGACCTAGTCGAGGTACGAGCGCGCCCCGTGCGCGGAGAGCACGGCGAGAACCTCCTCGGGGTCTCCCCCGACGACCGCCTCGAACAGCCGCTCGTGCCGGTGGACCCCGTCCAGCGGCTGCGCCACCTCCGCCTCGCGGCGCAGGTTGATCGCCATGTAGAGCTGCAACTTCACCAGGATCGAGCCGTACACGGCGGAGAGTTGACGGTTGCCGGCGAGCGCCACCAGCGCGACGTGGAACGCCCGGTGCGACTCCGCGACAGTCATCCGGTCGCCGGCCCGGGTCGCCTCCCGCATCTGGTCCAGCGTCGCCCGCAACCCCGCCAGGTCGCTCTCCCGGCCGACCGGGATCCCCGCTCGCACCGAGAATCGTTCCAGCACGTCCCGCAGCTCGTACAGCTCCCGCACGTCGCGGTCGGACAGGGTGGCCACCCGGACTCCGCGCCGGGGCACGTGCTCGACCAGGCCCTGCTGGGCCAGCAACCGCAGCGCCTCCCGCAGCGGAGCCCGGCTGATCCCCAGCCGGCGGGTCAACTGCTCCTCGACGAGGCGTTCACCCGGGTCGCTCTTGCCGCTGAGGATCTCCCGGGTCAGCCGGGAGACGGCGAGGTCCACCAGACTGACGCTCTCCAGCTCGCCGTCCACCGTCGATGCGGCCATGTCGTTCACGCCGACGAGTCTGCCACCCGTCGCCGTACGACCGGCGCGGACGCGTCCTGTCGGCCCGGCGGCCGACCCGGCCGCGCCGGGCTCCCCACGCGCGTGCCGCCCGCCGCGGAGGTGCGGCGGGCGGCACGGTCGACGCGTGACGTCAGGAGATGACCACGTCGCGGTAGTAGTAACGCAGGATCGTCTGGTAGCTGCTGCCCGAGTTGGCGAGGTCACGCGAGCCGTACTGCGACAGCCAGTCCCCGTCCACCCAGCCACCGCACGCGGTGGTGGTCGCACAGTAGTGCGCCCGCAGGATGTTGCCGCTCCGGGTCATCCGGGTCGACCAGGTCCGGTCCACCGCCGCCGACGTCGACGTCTGCGCCGACGACGGCCGGTAGACCTGGTCGCCGGTGTCGTCCCGAACGTCGTAGCACTGGCCGCCGGACGTCTTCCGGGTCGAGTGCAGCGCCCAGTACCAGCCATAGCTCTTCACGGCCATCGCACCGGCATCCAGCGAGGCGGCCGGCCAGCTCGTCACCCACTCGTTCGGGAGGACGTTCTTGACGTACGTCTTGAAGTCGATCCGATCGACTCGTCCGAGACTGACCCGGTAGACGAGGATGGTGCTCGGCAGCTTGCTGTTGGTGCCGTCGGTGCTACAGCCCGTCGGTCCGCTCAACAGCTCGTGCGAGGCGTTGTTGTTCTTCAGCGTGGCGTTGAGGTTGCCCTTCGCCCCGGATGCGAAGTCCTGGGTGGCGCCGGCGAAGTTGCTGTTGAAGTAGACCCGCACGGTCTTGCCGGTCCGGTTCCACACCGACGCCGCGTTGTTCTTCACGCACAGGCCCTTGCCGGCGCCCGCGCCCTTGAAGTCGTAGCAGGTCGGCTGCGTCGTGCCGTAGTCGTCCAGCGAGTCGGTGAAGTCGGAGACCGAGCCGGCCTGGTTGCTGTTGTAGTAGTAGCAGAACTCGCCGCTGTCGCAGGTTCCGTCCCGTTCGGCCGCCGCTGCCGGCGAGGCGACACTCAGGATGGAGGTGGACATGGCGAGGACGGCGCCGACGACGGCGAGGCCCTTGCGGATATTCATGGCGTCCTACCTCTCGTTGTAGCCCTGGGAGTTCCAGAACGCGGTCGGGTCGGCGTTGTCCAGGGTGGGGTCGCCGACGCTGACGGCCGCGTGGGTCTGCCGGCCGGCCCGGACCTCGACGTGGGTGTGCGCGCCCGAGCTGGAGGACACTCCGTGCCACGACTCATCGGCGATGATCTCGCCCTTGCTGATGGCGTCGCCCACGCTCACCCCGGACCTGGGCGCGGTGTGCAGGTAGATCACCGTCTTGTTGAGCGAGGAGTTGTAGACGGAGATCGTGGACAGGCCGCCGCTGCCGGTGCTGCCCTGCGCGACGTAGATGACCGTTCCGGAGACCAGGGCGCGCACGTCCGAGCCGACGCTGCGGGCGATGTCGATGCCCTCGTGCCGGCCGGGCGTGGTGGTGTAACCGTCGAAGCCGCACGTGACCGTGCCGCCGCTGGCCTGGTACAGGGCGTACGACAGGTTCGTGCGCGTCGACGGCGAGAACTGGTGCGAGGCGTTGTTGTTCTTCAGCGTGGCGTTGAGGTTGCCCTTCGCGCCGGCCGCGAAGTCCTGGTAAGAACCGGCGTAGCCGCTGTTGTAGTAGACGCGGACGGTCTTGGTGCTGCGGTTCCAGACCGAGGCGGCCTCGTTCTTGATGCACAGGCCCTTGCCAGCGCCAGCGCCCTTGAAGTCGTAGCACGAGGGCTGCTCGGTGCCGTAGTCGTCGAGCGAACCGGTGAAGTCCGAGATCGATCCCGCGTTGTCGCTGTTGTAGTAGTAGCAGAATTCGCCGCTGTCGCAGACCCCGTCTCGGGCCGCCGCCGACGCGGGCGATGCGACGCTGAGGATCGAGGTGGTCGCTGCCAGCGCGATGCCGGCGGCGGCGAGGCTCTTACGGATGTTCATGGTGTCCTTTCAGAACGGTGAGGGGGTGCGGGTCACTGCCCGCGCTGGTACTGCTCCCAGGTCTTGATCGGGATCTGGGGGCCGTCGTCCGGTCCCTGGTTGGCCAGGCCGTTCATGCCGAGGTAGTAGTCGCCGACCTGGTGCTGCGCCTGACTGGACAGGTCCGTGTCGTTGATCGCCGTGGCGTGGATGTGCCATGGCCAGTCGCCCTGGTTCGGGTTGCGGACCCAGGCGGCGAAGCCGACCTGGCGCAGGGCCCGGGCGACGGCGGTGCGCCGGGCCGCGGTCATGCCGGTGACCGCGATGTCCACCACACCCCCGCCGTCGTGCGTACCGGCCGAGGTGGGGTCGCCCCCGGGGTTGTACGAGCCCTGGTCGAGCACCAGGGTGTAACCGAGCAGACGCTGGGCCTCGGCCAGCATCGCCTGGGTACGGGCGTTGACGACGTACCCGTCGCGCTGGACCTTCGCGCCCGGACCGATCGTGTTGCCGACGGTGTAGCGGTTCAGCCCGAGCTTCGTCAGCGACGTGGTGCCGGGCAGCCCGTTCGCGGCCAGCCCGGTGTAGCCGAGTGAGCGTTGGTACGCCGCGTACGCCGAGACGGTCACCGTGCCGAAGTAGCCGTCGACCCACTGCGCGTTCAGCAGGCCCTGCGCCTGCAACGCCTGCTCCACGGCGAGCACGGAGTTCTTCGCACCCGGAGTCAGTGTGTTGTCGGCCCGGCGGGGGTCGATCTGGGCGGCCAGGACGGTGGCCTCCATGTCCACGACCGGCCGCGCGGCCGTGGCGGCGGTCGGCTGCGCTGTGGCGCCGGATGCCGCCGCGTGGGCCGGGACGCCGACGGCCACGCAGAGCGCGGCGAGCCCGACGGTTAACCAGGGACGGCGCAAGATGGGTCCTCCTCGTAGCTGGTGAGTCGTTCTCGGTGCGACATCACCCTGCGAGAAGTGCCCCGCTGTTCGGTACCCCCGGTGTCCTGTCAGATCCGTCAGGCCGTCACCGACCTCGATGAATGCGGTGTTGTCAGCTTGGGTCGAGCCCGCGCCTGACATCGAGCGTGCGCATCCGCACGCCGCTCGGGGCGATTCGTCAGGCGGTCACGGTGACCATGAAGTACACCGGCCGCCGGGTGGGGAAGTACTCCCGCCCGGTCTCGTCGACCATCTTCCAACTGACCCAGCACCTGCCGGGGCGGCTCGGCGCGGTGACCCGAACACGGATCATCACCTGCTCACCGGGCGGCGTGTCACCGATCGGCACCCGATTCGGTGTCTGGCAACCGTCACCGTCGGCGGTGGGCTCCGTACGCGCCAGGTACCGGTGGTGCCAGTCGACCCTTCCCACGTTCGCGAGAGCCCACACCTTGTCGAACTGGGTGTTCACCTTCACCTGGGTGCCGTCGGGGATGGTGACGTCGGCGACGAACCTGCTCGAGTCCCCGGGAATCAGCGAGTCCGAGAACGCCGTCGTGGACGGCGACGCCACCGACGACGGTGACGCGGTCGGGGTGCCGGAGCCGTCGGGGCCCGACCGGCCACGAACGATCAGGCCCAGGACGGCGGCCACCGCCACCACCAGCACCACCGCGGCGGCGTTGAGCCACGGCAGGCGACGCCGCCGCGTACTCGCGACGCCATCCGCGGCCCGCGGATACTCCACGACCTGCAACGCGCCCTGCTCCGTCGGCGCGGACGCGGCGACGACCGGCTCGAGGTCACCGTCCCCGCTGGGCTGGGCCATCCCCGGGCGCTGCGCGTCCTCCCATCGGCGCCGCCACTGGGCCTCGTCCGCCTCGCAGGCTCGGACGAACTCCCGCGTGGTCTCCCACGAGGGAAACCTGGTCCCGGCGGCGGCCTCGTGCAGGGTCGTGTGCGAGATCCGACCCGACCGCCCCGCCATCTTGCGGAACGACGGGTCTCCCGCGGCGCTGCGCAGTGTCCGCAACTGCTCGGCGAACCTCTCGGCGGCCCGTCCGTCCTGACTCGACTCCGCGGCGGCACGCTGGTCCTTCATCAGTCCCCCATGTCAGACGACTCCGTCAGACGTTGTCAAGGCGTGTCAGAGGCTACCGAACGGGCCACGGTGACCATCAATGTGGTGCATCGACGACACGGGGATCGACGGTCCCGGTGCCTTGAAGGAGGTCATCGATGAAGAGCCTTTCCCGACGCGGCGTACGCATCCTCGCGGCCGCTGGGCTGGCTGTGCCCGCGACGTTGGCGTTCGCCGGCCCCGCCCACGCCGAGACGAACCCGCGCTGCGCGAGCTCGGTGCAGATCGGCGCGACGGCGTACGTCACCGTCGGCGGGCAGACCGCCGCCTCGGTCAAGCAGTACAAGGGCTGCGGCAAGAACTACGCCTACACGTACGTGTGGCAGCAGTACCGGGCCAGCCACGGCTCCTACCAGGTCTGCACCTCGATCGTCACCGGAAGCACGCTTCGCGACCTGCAGTGCTCGAGCGGCCCGGACGTCTGGTCGCTGGGCGCCAACACGCTGACGGTGTGCACCCGGGCCCTCGGTGGGATCTCCGACGTGGCGCAGAAGGAGACCGAGGTGCGCTGCTGACCGGCACGGGTGGGTGTCCGGTGCCGCCGCCGGGGATCACCAGGCACGGCCGGCGGCACCGCGCCACCGTCGGGTGGCAGGGACGACTCAGCTGTGCAGGGTGGGTCGGTAGATGAGTTCCTGGGAGCGGCAGTCCAGCGTCCGGCTCTCGATCAGCTCCAGGTCGTAGTCGGCCATCCCGTGGAAGATCGGCTCCGTTCCGGTCTGACCGGTGAGCACCGGAAAGAGCGTCACCTGAACGAAGTCGACCAGACCGGCGGCCAGCAGTGCCCGGTTCATCGAGAGGCTGCCGTGTGACCGCAACGGCACCTCGGACTCCTCCTTGAGCCGGGCGACGACGTCGACGGCGTCACCGCGCACGATGGTCCCGTCCGGCCAGTCGAGGGGGCCCTGCACCGTGTTCGACACGATCGTCGCCGGAAGGTTGACCATGCGGGTGACCCAGGCGTCCCGGACCTCGGACTCCTCGGTGCTGTCGGCCAGCATTCCCACGAACACCCGGTAGGTGCCGCCGCCGAAGACCATGCGCTGGTCCTCGCCGTACGTGGCGAGTCGGCGCTCCAGCAGCTCCGGGCCCTGCTTACCCCAGTAGCCGCCCCAGTTGCCAGTGCTGGCGCCGAAGCCGTCGAGGCTGGTGAAGACGTCGAAGGTGTAGGTGGCGGTCACGATGGTCTCCTCGGGTGGGTGAGTTCGGTACGACGCGTCCGCAGGAAGGCACGCTCGGTCTCGTTGCTGGTCAGCGCGATGGCCTGGTCGTAGGCGGCGCGGGCCTCGGAGTCGCGTCCGAGCCGGGCCAGCAGCTCGGCCCGGGTGGCGGGCAGCCGGTGGTAGCCCGGGAGGTCGACGTCCGCCAACGCGGCGAGGGCCGCCGCCGGCCCGTGCACCTCGGCGACCGCGACGGCACGGTTGAGCGCGACGACGGGAGTCGGCGCGAGCGAGAAGAGCTGGTCGTACAGCGCCAGAACCTGCGGCCAGTCGGTGGCCGCGCCATCGGTGTGCACCGCGCCGATCGCGGCCTGGATCTGGTACGGGCCGGGCCGGTTACGCCGCAGGCAGCGCCGGACCAGATCGTGGCCCTCGGCGATGAGTGCCCGGCTCCACAGTGACCGGTCCTGGTCGGCGAGGAGCACCAGTTCGCCGGTCGGGCCGAGCCGGGCCGGCCGGCGCGCCTCGGTCAGCAGCAGCAGGGCGAGCAGGCCCAGGACCTCGGGTTCGTCGGGCATCAACGCGGCCAGCTCGCGGGCGAGCCGGATCGCCTCGGCGCACAGGTCCGTTCTGATCAGTGGCCCGGCGGTGGAGGCGTAGCCCTCGTTGAACATCAGGTAGAGCACGGTGAGCACGGGCGGCAGCCGGTCCGGCAGCTCGTGTTCAGCGGGTACCCGGTACGGGATGCGGGCATCCCGGATCTTCTTCTTCGCGCGCACGATCCGCTGCGCGATTGTCGTTTCCTGAACCAGGTAGGCCCGGGCGATCTCCGGTACCTCGAGACCGCCGAGCAGGCGGAGCGTGAGGGCCGTCCGCGCGTCCGGGGCGAGCGCCGGGTGACAGCAGATGAAGATGAGTCGTAGCTGGTCGTCCTTCACCGGTCCCACCTCCTGGGGCTCGTCCTGTTGGTGCAGCAGCAGGGCCTGGGCGTGCCGGGCCTCGCGGGTCGACTCCCGGCGGAGCCGATCGATGGCCCGGTTGCGTGCGGTCGTCACGATCCAGGCGCCGGGGTTGGGTGGCAGGGTCTGCCACTTCTGCAGCGCCGTGGTGAAGGCGTCCTGGACCGCCTCCTCGGCGAGGTTGATGTCACCGAGGAGGCGGGCCAGGGTGGCGACGCAGCGGCCGTACTCCGCGCGGTAGACGCTCGCCAGGTCCATGTCGGGCGACGGCTGCCCGCTCAGGCCTGGGACAGATCGTCGAACGGGCGCACCTCGACCGCGCCGCAGGCCGCCGCGCACCTCTCGGCCCAGGCCAATGCCTGGTCCAGGTCCGCGCACTTGATCACCCAGAATCCGACGATGTGTTCCTTCGTCTCGGCGAACGGCCCGTCGCTCATGGAGGTGGCGCCGTTCTCGACCCGGACGACTGTGGCGCTGTCGGGTGACGCGAGCCCCCCGGCGAAGACCCAGGCGCCCGCGGCCTGCATGTCGTCGTTGATCCGCCCGGTCTCCCGGAACATGATCTCCATCTCCTCGTCCGACGGCGTCGGCGCGCCCTCGACGAAGTGCACGGACAGCAGGTACTGCTTCATGATGATCCTCCGATAGCTCGACGATGGGTGGAACAGCTCAGGCGGCCAGGCGGCGCGCGACGGCCGGGATCACGATCGCGGCCGCGACCAGGTGGGTGAGCATCAGCAGCGCCTTGGTGGCCGTCCCGGCGTCGGCGAGCACGTCCGGCACCAGGGACAGGACCGTCAGCACCACAGTCGTACGGACGAACGCGCGCCGCGGACGCCGCGCGAAGCGGGACAGCAGCACGGCGAGGAGCACGCCGATCGACGAGAAGACGGCGGTCAGCACGCCGAACCCCGTGACCGGAATCGAAGCGCCGCTCATGTCGAGGCTGATTCCGGCCGCGTGGCCGACGGCGGCGACGGCCATGGTGGCGGCGCTCGCGGCGACCGTGGCGATCACGCCGGCCCCGATCAGCGCGCGGAAGGCCGACGTGGTGGTGCGGGTGGTCTGCGCGGTGGTGGTCATCGTGCCCTCCAGCGGGGTGTGGCCCGTCTCGATTCCGGGCTCTCACCATGGCTACGAAGAGAGCCGGTCCCGATCGACAGCCGCACCCACAATATTTCGACGGCCTCGTCGCCGATGTACGCCGAGCCGGTCTCCGGGCCACCCGGTCCGGCTCAGCCGGGGCGGTCGGTGGTCTTGTCGTCCTCGCCGTACTCGCCGCGGATGGGCAGGTAGTAGGCGGGCAGGAAGGCCGCGATGATGGCGACGCCCGCGATCGGCACGAACGCGCCGACGAGGATGCCGCCGCCGATCCAGACCAGCGCGAGTGCGAATCGGCGGCCGATGGCCCGGACGCCGAAGGGGCCGAGACTGGGGTCCAGGAGTCTCGCCCGGCGAAGATGGACCCAGATGACGTTGAACAGGGCCGCTGCCAACCACAGTGTCGTGCCGTAGACGACGACCGCCGTCCGCAGCCCCTGCTCCGCGCGGAGCGCGGCGGCGAGCAGCGACGTGGAGAACGGCAGGAACGCGATGACCATCAGGAGCAGCGTGTTGAGGAACAGGACCGGACGGTCGACGTGCCGGACCCGGTCGAACATGACGTGATGATTGACCCACACCTGCCCGACGAGCAGGAAGCTCAGCGCGTACCCCAGGTACGACGGCCACAATGCCCCGAGGCCCGGCAGGAGCCGCCCGAAGTCCTTCGGCGGTTGGATCTCCAGCACGAGAAGCGTGACGGCGATGGCGAAGACACCGTCGCTGAAGGCGACCAGCCGCCCCGGCCGGCGCGCGAGCCGAGGAGCGCCAGGGCTGGACGACATGCCCTCCAGTATCCGATCGAAAGACGATTCGTTACCGCGAAATCCGTAATCAGCAGGGCCGGGTCGCCTTCAAGGAGTTAAAACAAAATTAAGGCTGCGTGGGCGAAAAACTGTTATCCGAAGCCGGGACGACGGCTACCAGGAGACCTGCCCGCAGCCCTCCTTAATTCTTTTTCCGCACGTTGATGCAGGCTCTGGACGTGCACATACTTCACCCGACAGGAGCGTTATCGCCGACTCGAAGGAAACCACTGGTAATGCGGACTCCCCCCGCGCATGTCGCACCGCCAGACCAGGCGCGAAAGCGCCGTCGACTCGCCCGCGTCACGCTCGCCTGCGCGGTCGTCGCCGCGTTGGGCGGCAGTGGCATCTACCTCGCCGGCGCCCAGGCCGAGGAGGTCGCCGTGCCCGGCCGGGTCCAGGCGGAAGCCTTCGCGGCGCAGTCCGGTGCGCAGACCGAGAGCACCGGCGACGCCGACGGCGGCAGGAACGTCGGCTGGCTCGCCAACGGCGACTGGCTGCGGTACGACGGCGTCTCGATAACCGGCGCGGAGCTGACGGCCCGGGTCGCCGCGCACAACACCGACGGCGGGGCCGTCGAACTGCGCCTCGGCACGCAGACCGGCGCGCTGCTGGCCAGTTTCCCGGTCGCCCACACCGGCGGCTGGCAGAAGTGGACGACCGCCACGGCCAGGGCGTCCGGCGTGCCGACCGGCCCACAGACCGTCTTCGCCGTCATGAAGAGCGCCTCCCGCTCGGACTTCGTGAACCTGAACTGGTTCACGTTCGGCCCCGCGACGGGCACGACGCCGAGCGCGTCCCCCACGCCGAGTTCCGGCCCGGCGACGCCGACGCCGGGGACGCCGACCGCTCCCGGCACGCCGACCACCCCGCCGGCGGCCGGCTGGGTGCCGGTCGACCAGGCCGCGTGGAGCAAGGAGTTGGCCGCCTTCAACGCGATCAAGCCGAAGGCGGTGCCGCCGGGCACCACCCGCGTCCCCGAGTTCCACACCGACTGCGAGGTCGCCAACTCCGCCCCGGACGACCCCATCGTCCTGCCCGGCCTGTCGGGCGCCTCGCACCAGCACACGTTCTTCGGCCCCAAGGTCGACGCCTTCACCACGACCGACAAGCTGCTCTCCTCCAAGACCACCTGCAACGCCCCTGGTGACCTGAGCGCCTACTGGGTCCCGGAGTTGCGCAAGGACGGCAAGCCCGTACCGATGAAGAGCTTCCGGGTCTACTACGGCTCCCGGGTCAAGGACCCGTCGACCGTCAAGCCCTTCCCGCCGGGCCTGCGGGTCGTCGAGGGCGACGCCAAGCGGCAGGTGGAGACCCCGAAGAGCAGCGGCAGTAACCAGTTCTGGTGCGCGGGCAGCGCCGAGATCGGCCGCAGCGCAGACGGCAACTGGCCGGTCTGTGCCGCCGGCGGCAACCTGATCTTCCAGCTGGTGTTCAAGGACTGCTGGGACGGCAGGAACATCGACTCGCCCGATCACAAGTCGCACATGGGCGACCCCGTGAACGGTGTCTGCACCGGCAGGTACCCGGTGGCGGTGCCCGATCTCTCCTTCATGGTCAACTACGAGTCGCTGGGCGGGGACGGTCTCAGTCTCTCCTCCGGCAAGCCGTCCTCGATGCACGGCGACTTCATGAACGCCTGGGAGCCCGACCACCTGGGCGCCCTGGTGAGGTCCTGCCTGAACCAGAACGCCAAGTGCGGAGTGGAACTGACGTTCGCCGGCGGCTGATCCCCGCCGGCGCACTCCTGGACGGCCCTCTCGCCCCGGCGAGGGGGCCGTCCACAGTTCACCACACCGATCGGCTCCGGTTGCGGGTGGCCGACAACCGACACCGGAGCGCGCGGTAGCCGACTGTGACCATTACGTCACGACGAGCACACTCCTCCCCGACATGTTCCCGTCGAATGGAGGAACACATGCGTCTCCGATCGTTCGTCACCGCCGCGCTGGCCGCCGTCCTGGCCGCCGGCGCACTCACGCCGGCGGCACCGGCCGCCGCGGCCACCGCCGACCGCTGGGGGTTCGCGTACGTGCAGGACCCCACGGTGCCGGTCTGGACCGTGCTGGACACCAGCCGGCAGTGGGGTAGCTGGAAGACCGCATTCCCGGCCGCCTGGGCGGACGGCGTCAAGCTCGCGCCCGGCCGGTTCCAGGTCCGCTTCCCCCAGGTGGGCGCCAGCTCGCGGGGCGTGCCGCACGTGACCCCGGTGAACCGGACCGGGCACTACTGCGAGGTGGTTCGCTGGTTCCAGTCCGGCGCCAACGAGATCGTCGACGTGCAGTGCCACAGGCCCGGCGGCACGCGCGAGGACACCCCATTCACCGTGCTCTGGACGACCAGTTCGGGCGTACTGCCGGCCGGCACCTCCCACGCGTACGTGCAGTGGGGCGGCGGCGTCGTGGTGCAGTCGTACAACTCGACGGGCGTGGTGAACACGGTCGGGCCACTGGGGGTCGGGCAGTACCTGGTGCGGCTGCCCGGGGTCGGGCTGGCCGGGGTGCTCGCCGGCGACGTGCAGGTCACCGCCGTACAGCCGAACGCCGGCCCCCGCCGGTGCAAGGTCTACTCCTGGGCCGCGGTCGGTAGCGACGTGCAGGTGTACGTCTTCTGCTACGACCAGGCCGGCGCGTTCGTCAACACCGACTTCGCCCTGTCGTACCACCGCCGGCGGCCGGTGATCGGCTCCCTCGCGCCGCCGTCGTACTTCGGTTACCTGGGCACCGCCGTCGGTGGGCCGACCAACGACAACTCGGTGCTCGGCGTCGGGGCGAACACGGTGGCGCCGCTGGTGCCGGCCGGCCGCTACCTGGCGACCTTCCCGCAGATCGGGCTCAAGGAGACCCACGTCCAGGTGGTGGCGCAGGGCGCGGGCAGCAACTACTGCCACCTCACCCAACCGTGGACGTACACCACCAACGCCGACGTCGACGTGATCTGCTTCGACAACGCCGGCGTCGTCACCCCGCACCGCTTCCTGGCCACCTTCACCTCCCGACTCTGACGCCACAACCGCGCCGGCGGTGGCCGCTCGCGGTCGCCGCCGGCAGGATGAAGCCGGCCATCCGCTACCGGGCGGAGAGCGACGGCGCCGACGACCTGCGCCACCTCATCAACGAGGCCTCCGACTGACCCGACGTGCGGTCCCGCGCTGGTCAGTCGGTGCGGTGGCCTGGGCCAGGGTGAGCGAGCCGTCCCGGATCGCCGCGGCTACGGAGCAGACTCGACGGTCTCCCGGCGCTCGTCCCTGCTGACCAGGATCTTTCTGCCCGACCACCGAGCGACGCGGCCACCAGGGCGCAGGCCCACGAAGGCGACCACACCGGAGGCCAGGTACAACGCGGCCTGCACGTTGAGGACGAGCACGACGCTGAGCGCGTCGCCCAGCAGACCGGCCGCCACCATGCCCAGGCCCTGTGCCGCGTTGTAGATCGTGTAGTAGGCGCCGAAGGCCCGGCCGAGATCGGTGTCCGGCACGCTCTGCTGAATCTGCGCGAAGGCCCCGCTGCCGTAGGCGACGCCCGGCACGCCGACCAGGATGAACAGCAGGACGTACCACCCGGGTTGACGGGTGACCGCCGGTCCGTTCCAGATGACCAGGCTGATCAGGCCGAACGTGGTGGCGCCGAGGCTCATCAGCAGCCGGGAGCTGAGCCGCGTCCCCAGCATGCCGACGATGAGCCCGCTGGCCACCCCGCCGATCGCCTGTACGCCACGGAGCACGCCGGTGAGCGTGCCGTCGGCATGCAGCGCGCGGCTGACGAAGACCACGAAGAGCACCACGAACAGGCCCTGCGCGATGCCACCCAGCGCCACGCTCAGCATCGTCACCCGCACGGTGTGGTTGCGCAGCATCGCCGCGAGGCCGGACCTCCAGGTGGCGAAGAACGACGACGTACGCTCCGGTGGGTTCGACGCCGCGACGCCGCGACGCGCGGCCCGGCGGCCGGCGACGATCAGGGTTGCCGTGGTCGTGAAGGCCACGACGGCACCGATGGCGAGGTAACCGGTGCCGGCGCGGGTGATCGCGAACCCACCGAGCGAGCCTCCGATGAGCCGTCCCACACTGATGTTGAGTGCCACCATGCTGTTCGCGCTCACCAGGTGCGCGGGCTCGACGAGGCTGGGCAGCGCCGCGTTGCGGGCGGAGTCGAACGTCTGGGTCAGCACGGCCTGGGCGCCAGCGATCAGGCAAATGATCCACAGATGGTGGCCGGGTTCGGCGAGCAGGGGAAGCACCGCTGCCGCCTGCGCCACGGCGGCGCAGCCCATGAGCCGGAACCTGTCGTAGCGGTCGGCCAGGGCACCGGCGAACGACCCCAGCGTGATGCCGCACAGCAGCTCGACGAGGAAGACGGCGGAGGTGGTGAACGCCGACCCGGTCACACCGAACACGTAGATCGGCAGCCCGGTGAGCAGCAACCAGCTCGCCACGCTCGAGCAGAGCCCCGCGGCCCAGATCACGACGAATCCGCGGTGACGCAACAGCGTCACCATGTCAGACGAATTCCGGTGTGGGGTAGGCCTGCAGGCTGAGGCTGACCGGTCGGGCGTCGCTCGGGGGCGCGTTGCGCAGGGGGCGCAGGTACGGCCGGATGACGGCGTCCAGGGTCAGCGTGAGGTGTCGCAACTCCTCCGGGGTGAGCGACAGCGTGTAGTTGTGGAAGGTCGCGCTCCCCCGCCACTCGTCTGTCAGCTTGTGCTGCCGGTTCTGGTAGCGCTGCAGCGACCGGAACACCTCGTCGAACTCGAGCGCGGTCAGCGCGTCGTTGACCTGCTGTCCGTCGGCGTCGTCGGAGTCGGGGAGGTATTCGAGCCCGGTGGCGGCGGCACGCCAGGGCCGGTCACGTCGGTTGGTCCCCTCGGCGGGGGCCCGTTCGATGAGGCCGTGCCGGGCCAGCTGGTGCAGGTGGTAGCTGCAGTTCGAGCCCGTGTCGTCGAGAGCCTCGGCGCACTGGGCGGCGGTTCGCGGGCCGGCGGCCAGCAGGTAGCGCAGCAACCGCAGGCGCAGCGGGTGGGCGAGCGCGCGCAGCGTGGTGGCGTCGCGTACCCGCACGCGACGTTCCGACCCGGTCGGTTCCATGGAGTGACACTCCTAATCGAAAGACTCCTTTCGTTTATACGCCCCTGGAGACAGTTTTCGCAATGAGTGTTTCGCATCAGCGATGGGTCCGTGTCCGCCGCCAGCAGGGCGCGGCCTCGTGGCGGAGATGACGTGGCCGACGACCCACGCGCATCACCGGATGCGAATAGGTGAGTACATCGCTACTATGGGTCAGCAATCCAGAGGGAAGGGGGTAGTGCCCGCGTGCGAAGTCCCGTCAACGGAACCACGACGATGTCTGCGTCGAGCCGGTCGGCTGCGCCCGTGGCCGGCCGACTGCGCAGGCTCGCCCGGCGGTTGGTGCTGATCGCGGCTGCCGTCGGGGCCGGTTTCCTCCTGGCCGCCCTGTTCCAGGGGCCGGCCGCCGCCGACGGGATACGCAGCGACCCCGGCAACGAGCCTCATCGGCAGATCCGCGCTCTGGTCGAGCCGATCGCACGGCTCACGGTCGCGGAGCGCTCCGCGGGTGAACGCCCGCGCGTCGTGCGGGCCGACGAACCCCGTCCTGATCGGCCCCGCGCCCCGCTGGCCGGGGCCATCGGTAGCGTCGTCACCCCCCGCGACGTGACACCCTCGACGCCGCCTCGCCGGCCCAGGGACGCGTCGCCCGGTTTTGTGCCGCTGCCTCGAGTCGGCGCAGCCGTCCCGCCCGGCGCTGCCGAGCGCGCGAGGCTCCGGCCCGCGTCCCCAACGCCCGCGGCTCATCGTCCAACTCGCCATGGGCACCCGTCCCGGCCGGCCGCTGATCCGGCACCGCGGCCGGTCCCCGCCGCGGCCGAGGCACACGCGCTGCCCGTACCGGCCGGTTCTCTCGCGGTGGGCCTGATCACCGCCCCACTGCCGCATGTCGTCGCCATCGTACGGACAGTGCCGATCCAGTCTGTCATCGTGGCGCTTCTCCGTGTCACCGACGCCGTTCTACCGCCCGATCTCAGGGCGGTGATCCCTCCGGCGACACCTCCGCTGACCGCTCCCCCAGCGCCCGGGCCGGCCACCGTGCCGATGACCGACTCGCCTCCCGTGGCGGCCGCGCCGACACCACCGGCGGATTCGGCGGTGTCGCCCGTCCGCGCCGCGCCGGTGGTCGTATGTGCCACGGCAGCGCCGCCTCCCGCCGCGCCGCCGCCGATGTCCGTCGCCGTCCCCACGCGTCCCACGGCCTCGAAGGGGCACCTCGCCGCACGCCCGGCCCCGTTGGCGGTGGCCGCCGAACTTCCCGGCCGACCCGTCGCGCCGGTCGACCAGGAGGCCGCCGGCGTCGACAATGGATCGACGGCGGGGCCGGGTCTGATCCGGCCCGTCGACCGGCAGTCGCCCCTCGCCTCCGGGGTGCCCTGCGAACTCGTGCCACTCCTCGTCGAGAGCCACGCTCCGTCTGCGATCGCCCGCCCGGGCTGAGGCGGGTCGACCGACCCGGATGCCGGCCGACACGCTCGGTCCCATCCGCTGGCCTGGTCGATCAGTGCCCGTGCCCGTCTGCCGTGACGGTGCCGCGGGCCCATGCCTATCCGTCCGTCGCGCACGACCGCCCTGACCAGCCCGTGGACGTTCCGGGATCGGTGGCCGGTGTGACGCGTACCTGAGATCGGAGAAACGTGGTGATCCACGTTGTCGTCGCCGAGGACATGGGTTTACTGCGCGGTGCGCTCTGCGCCGCGCTGTCAGGTGAGGAGGACATGAAGGTGGTCGCCGACGTCGAGGGTGTCGGCGAGTTGTTGACGGTGGTACGCCGGTGCAGACCCCAGGTGGTGGTGCTGGCGCTGACACCGGAGTCGCCCGACCCGGTGGAGATGGTCACCCGGATCAGCGCCGAGGCGCCGCACGCCGCCGTGCTGGCGATGAGCCCTCGGTGGAGCCCCGCCCTGGTGGAGGCCGCGCTGGCGGCCGGCGCACGCGGCCTGCTCGGGAAGGACAGCTCCCTGGTGGAGCTGGTGCGGGCGATCCGCGCGCTCGCCGCCGGGGAGCGGGCGATCGATCCGGCCGCCGCGGTGGCGGTGCTGAGCCCTCCGGAGATCCCGTTGACGCCTCGGGAGATGGACGTGCTGCGGATGGCCGCCGAGGGTCTGCCCCTGAAGGAGATCGCGGCCCGCCTCTATCTGGCGCACGGGACGGTGCGCAATCACCTCTCGGTGATCTTGCGCAAGACCGGTGCGCGCAACCGGTTGGAAGCGGTGTGGCGCGCGCGGAGTAACGGCTGGTTGTAGCCGTCGGGGGCGGGGCCGGTGGACGTGTCCGGCCCCGCCCCCGTCGCCGTGCGGGCCCAACGGATGCGTGTTTGAATATCGACGTAGTGTAATCGCCTTCGGAGTGCGGAAAGGTTCATCGTGATCCGTACCCTGCTCGCTTTGGACGGTGCCCTGGTGCTGGGCGCGCTGTCGTTCGTCCTCGCCGCCGAGGACGACATCCGCGTCGTGGCGGAGGTGGATCGCGGCGACGCGGTCTCCGCGGCCGTCCGCGCCCAACGCCCCGACGTGGTGGTGGCCGACCTCGACGTCGTCGAGGGAGTCGACCCGAGCCGCTTCGGTCGGTGCCCCGTCCTGGTGCTGGCCCACCCACATCGGGCACGGCGACTGCGCGGCATGCTCTGCCCGACCCGGACGGTCGGCATCCTGCGCAGTGACGCCGGCCCCCAACGGGTCATCGACGGGATCCGCCGGCTCGCTCGCCGGGAGCCGGTGCTCGACGCGGATCTCGTCGTCGCGGCGCTGCGCTCGGACAGCCCGCTGACCAGCCGCGAGACGGAGGTGTTGACGCTGACAGCGGCCGGGGCACCGGTCGCCGAGGTGGCGGCGACGCTCGGGCTCAGCCGGGGCACCGTCCGCAACCACCTCGGTCGAATCACCCGCAAGGCGGGTGCGCGCACCCGGGTGGAGGCCGTGCGGATGGCAGGCGAGGCAGGTTGGATCTGACGGCGCCGTCGGCTCGGGGCGCGGAGGTCAGCTCAGCCGGGCCCCCGTCCGGGACAGCGCCACCGGATCATCCCAGCAACCGACGAGGGCCCGGTACGTGGCCGATCGGGCCATCAACTGCTCGTGCGTTCCCACCACGGGCTCGTCGCCGTCGAGGACCAGCACCCGATCGGCCCGCAGCGCGGAACTGATCCGGTGCGCGATCACCACGAGACTGCCGTGCCGCCGGGCGAAGGCACTCTCGACGGTCGCCTCCAGCGCCGGGTCCAGGTGACAGGTCGCCTCGTCGAGGACCACCAGCGGGGCGGGCGCCAGCCAGGCCCGGACCGCCGCGATGAGCTGCCGTTCACCGGCGGAGAGCAGAGCCGGCACGACCGGCGCGTCCAGACCGCCCAGGCGCGTCGCCAGGGGGCGCGCACCGAGCGCGGCGAGGGTGACCTCCAGCAGGTCGTCGTCGGCGTCCGGCCGCAGGTAGCGGAGGTTGTCGGCGAGGCTGCCGGTGAAGACGTACGCCTCCTGAGGCACCAGCACTCTCATCCGGGCCAGGTGGGCCGGCTCGGCGTCGGCCACCGCCGCGCCGGCCAGGCGGACCGTGCCCGCCTGCGGCGGCACCAGACCGGCGAGCAGGGCGGCCAGTGTGGACTTTCCCACGCCGCTCGGGCCGACCACGGCGAGGTGATCCCCGTCGGCCAGCGTCAGTGCGAAGTTCCGGAGAACGGGCCGGGCGCGCGGGCCGTAGCCGAAGGTCAGTCCGCGGACCTCGACGGCCGGTGAGCGGTCGACCGGACGGGCCGGCGGGCGCGCGCGGGGCGCCCGGGTGGTGGGGGCGGGCAGGTGGGGTCCGCCGGACACCGCAGCGGCCCGCAGGATGTTCTCCAGGGTGACCGCGTACCGCAGCCCGCCGCCGCCGATGCCCTGCACCAGCGTGTGCAGGGCCGGTTGCAGGCCGGTGGAGACGTAGATCAGCGCCCCCAGCACCGCGCCCGCCGTCAATCCGCGTTCGACCAGCCACGGAGCGGCCGAGAGCAGCACGACCAGCGGCAACCAGCCGCCGATGCCGAGGCTGAGGCTGCGGATCACCGCCATCCGGGCGAGGGCGCGTTCGGCGGCGGCCTGTGCCGACACCTGCCGTTCCACGTCGGCCGTGACGCGTGCCTGCGCGCCGCAGGCCAGCACGTCGCGGTGACCGGCCAGCGCGGCCGACGCCGCCTGGCCGAGCTGTTCACCAGCCCGGACGTACGCGCGCTGGTGCCCGGCCATCGCCGGCAACGCGGCGAGGAACACGGCCAGACCGGCGACCAGTGGCGCGGCGGCCAGCGCCGCCACCACCGGCGCCAGGGCGAGCAGGCCGAGCAGGGCCGCGCCGGCGGAGAAGAGGAAACCGCGGGTCACCATCAGCAGGCCCGCGAAGGTGTCGCGGACGATCTCCATCTGGTGGGTCAGCCGGGTCACGGCCGCGCTGTCCGGGCGGCCACCCGCCCGGGTGGCGTCGCGCAGGGCACCCCGGACCACCTGAGCGGCCACCTCGTCACGGAACGGCTCGACCACCGCGCCGAGGCTGCGGTACGTCCGACCGGTCGCCGCCGCGCCGACCAGCACGGTCACGGCGAGTACCCCCAGCCACGCCAGGCCGTTGAGGAGCCGCCCGGCCAGGAAACCGTCGTCGACGGCCCGGGCGACCAGCAGGCCGGCGAGCAGCGCGGGCAGCGACTCGACGAGCGACCAGCCGCAGAGCCGGGCGAGGTCACGCCGGCGGGCCCGCAGCGCCCGCCAGGTCACCCGTCGTACGCTGGGACGGCTCACGGCCCACCGCCGGCCGGCTGGAAGAGAGCGCGGTAGTCCGGGTCGGCCCAGAGTCGCCGGTGCGGCGCGAGGCCGCGCAGCCGACCGCCGTCCAGCCAGGCGACGAGGTCGGCCGCGGCGGCGGCAGCGGTCCGGTGGGTGACCACCAGTCGGGTGCGCTCGCCGCCGCGTCCGAGAACCGCCTCGGTGATCCGGTGCTCGGTCGCGGTGTCCAGACTGGACATCGCGTCGTCCAGGATGAGCAGCCGCTCGGCGGCGAACGCCCGGGCCAGGCCGAGGCGTTGGGTCTCGCCTCCGGAGAGCGGTGTGTCCGCCAGTGGGGTGCGATAGCCGTCGGGCAGACGGTCGATCACGTCGGCGACCGCCGCCCTGCGGGCCCCCCGAAGGACCGCCGGCGTGGCCGGGCTCCCGTCGGCCGGCGGCGTCGCGGACTCGACCGGCAGCGCCAGGCCGATCGCGTCGTGGACGGTCGCGCCGATCAGCACCGGCTGGTCGAACGCATAGCCGACGGCTCGGCGCAGCGCCGCCCCGTCGAGGTCGCGCAGCGGCACACCGTCCAGTAGCACCTCACCGCCGTCGGGGTCGTGCAGCCGTCCCGCCACGGCGGCCAGGGTCGACTTGCCGGCACCGGACGCTCCGACGACGGCCACGATCGCACCCGCCGGTACGTCCAGGTCGATGCCGTCCAGGATGGGCCGGCCGTCGTCGGCGTGCACGCGTACCCCGCGCAGTCGCAGGGCCCCGCCGCCGGGTGGAAGCTGTCGCTCGCCCGCCGGCGCGGCGGGCTGTTCCAGCAGCTCGGCGACCCGGTGTGCCCCGGCGCGGCTGCGGACCAGGTGGTTCAGGGTGGCGAGCACCCCACCGAGTCCGGCGCCCATGGCCGCGTACCGGACGGCGGCGACCAGTTGGCCTGGCGTGAGCCAGCCCGCGGTCAGGGCGTACCCGCCGACCGCGATGACGCTCAGCTGCAGCAGCGGCGCCACGGCGGAGGTACGCGCACTCGCCCGGGCCAGCAGTTCCCACGCGCGCCGGCCGTGCAGGCCCAGCTCCGGCAGGGCCGCCAGCACCCGGTCCTCCTCACGGTGGACGGTGGCGGCGGCGGCGATGGTCCGGGCACCGGTCAGCGACTCCAGCAGTCGGCCGGCGATGGCCCCGAGCACCCGCTGGTATCCGGCGGTCGCGGCCGAGGCGTCGGCCACGAAGGCGCGCATGAGGACGGCGAGCAGGCCGAGGCCGGCGAGCAGGGTGATCCCCAGGACCGGTTCCATGATGGCGAGCGCGACGACGCTGCCGAGTGGTGGAAGCACCGCCACGATGGCCAGGACGACTGCGTTGCCGGCCTGTCCCGCGTCGGCGGCCTGGCCGACCAACCGGCCGACGAGATCACCCACCGGATAGCGGCGGGTGGTGCGGACATCCACGGCGAACAGGTGACGCAGCAGGCGCTGGCGCAGCCCGGCGGTGGCGCGTGCCGCACCGAATCCGCTGGCCAGGTCGGTGAGGGTGTCGACGCAGACGAGGACGACGACCAGGGCACCGGCGGACACCGCCCACCAGCCGGAGCCGCCGGCGAGGGCGGCGTCGACGGCACGGCCGAGGGCCGCGGGCAGCAACAGTTCAGCGGCCGCGCCGAGCAACGCGACCGCCGCGAGTCCACCGGTCCAGCCGCCGCCGGCCAGAACCGTCCGCCTCAGCAGCCGGTCCCCCGCCTCGAACGTCGGCATCGGTCCTCCCAGTGCTACGCGGTCGCCCTGGGTGGGCACGTCTGCCCGCCCAGGGCGACCGCGTTCTGCGATGGATCAGTTGCAGGTCGTGACGGAGAGCGAGCTGTCGCCGCAGAGCAGCAGGCTCGCCCGGCTACCGCCACCCGTGCGGTCGGCCGGAGCCATCTCCAGGCCCTGGAGGTCCAGAAGCGCCATGTCGTTCACCTCCCTTCCATCCGTTCGTCGATCCGGTCGCCCCCGCTGTCGCGGGGGAGTCTCTGCGCGCCCGACAGGGGCGCGAGGAAGGGCAGCACCGGCGGCTCGTCGTGTCGCGCACAGGCCAGCGCGTAGAGCACGCCGGCGGTGCCGGTGCCGAAGTCCATGGAGAGCCGCAGCAACTGCTCGCCGGGGAACGCGGTCCCGTCCCGGTACGGCAGCGCGTGCCAGGCCAGCCGGTCCACCTGTGCGGCGAGTTCCCTGCGGTCGGCATCGTGGGCCGAGGCGGCGAGGTAGGCGATGATGCCGGCACGGCCGGCGAAGAGCCCGGACTGTGCGTAGAACGGTGACCGCGCCGCGCGGCGGATCCCCGCGCTGGCCTCGGCGAACCGGTCGTCGGCCCGGTGGCGCAGGTACGCATCGAGGACCAGCCCGATACCGACGCTGCCGTGCGCCAGGTACGGCATCGTCCGCCAGCCCTCGTTGACCTCCAGGGCGCCGTCCGGCCGCAGCACACACCGGCGCAGATCCTGGCGCAGTGCCGTGGCGGCGTGTCCCAGCAGTTCGTCGTCACCGCTGAGCTCGTAGAGCCGCAGCAACATCAGCGCCGGTCCGGTCCGGCCGCGCAGCAGCCCGGCGTACGGATTGCGTCCGCCGCTGACGTCCGGGCCGGGGTCGTCGGCCAGTTGCCCGATCACCCGCTCGGCGGCCCGCCAGGCGGCGTCGCGCAACGACGCCTCCCCGGTGCGCCCGGCCAGCTCGGCCAGGTTGAGCGCGATCCCGGACAACCCGCTCGCCAGGCTGTGGTCGAGCCCGTCCAGGGGCTCGCGCAGGCAGATGTCGAGCACGTCCAGCGCGTCCTGGCGGCGTCCGAGGTGATCGAGGGCGTACGCCACGCCGTGCAGGCCGTCGTAGAAGCCGCAGCGGGTGCCGGACGGTGGCGCTGTCGCCCGCCGCACCAGCCAGTCCTCGTGCTCGGGCCACCGCCCGGCGCCGCTCCTGTCGAGCGCGTACAGCACTCCGGCCGCCCCGTGGGCGAGGTTGAGGCCGCCGCTGCGGAACTGCTCGATGTCGCCGGGGAAGCGCCGGTCGTCACGCTCGGGAGTGGCGCTCGCCAGGGTCGCCGTGGTCAGTCGGTCCCTCGTGGTGGGCCACTCATCCGCGCCGAGAGCCCCGTGCGGGTCGGCGGCGACCTGGGGGCCACCGGTGATCTCCTCGACGGCCGGGTCGAGGAAGGACCTCGGCACCGGGAAGTTCGCGGCGATGATGTCGGCCAGGTGAGCCGCCTTCGCCGGCGCGAGCCGCACCAGCTGGGTCAGTGGGAGGAACAGCGCCAACCGCAGGCACGCCAGGGCGTACCGGTCGACGGCTGGGCCGGTTCGGTCCCGCGGCGCCGCGAAGCCCTGGTTGCGCAGTCCGGGCCGGCGGTGCCCGGCGATCGGGGCGGCCACCTCGAAGTCGACCAGGGCGACCCGGTCGTCCGGCCGGATCATGATGTTGAACAGGTGCAGGTCACCGTAGACCAGGCCGCGCTCGTGGATCGCCGCGATGAGGGACTCGACCTGCTCGTGGATGTGCCGGGCCCAGCGGGCGTACTCCGCCCGGTCGTCGTCGGTCGCGTCGGCGTCGATCAGCGGGTACCGGTCGACCAGCACCTTGTTCAGCGGCCGACCCTCGATGAACTCGAGCGCGAGGAACCGGTGCTCGCCGAGGGCGAACTCGTCGTGCACCCGCGGCACCTGCGGCAGGTCGGCCAGTTGCCGCAGGGCCTCGGCCTCGCGGGCCAGCCGGGCGACGGCGTCGGTGCCGTCCGCGTCCAGGCCGGCGTGCGGTCGGGCCTCCTTCAGCACCACCTGGGTGTCGGTACGCAGATCCCGGCCCACGTACAGCCCACCGCCGTTGGAGAAGTGGATCACCTTCTCGATCCGGTACGGCACCTGGTTGGTGCTGGTGTCGTTGCGGGCGGCCAGGTGCGGGCCGAGGAAGTCGGGCAGGGTGACCCAGTCCGGTACATGGAAGACCGGCTCACGGCGATCCGGCACCAGCGTGCCGTTGTCGTCCTCGATCGCCGGCACCACCTGACCGTCGGGCGAGTGGCAGTAGCGGGCGGCGAAGCCGCCGTAGCGCACGTGGACCGGGCCGTCGCCGTAGCGGAGATCGCTGAGGATGTACGGTCCGGTCTCGCCGGTGAGCAGCTCGTCGAGCTCCTTGCAGACCAGCTCCAGCTCCGCGTCGTCGTGTGGGTAGACCGTGATGAACTTGCCGCTGGCGGCCCGCGCGGCGTACTTGGAGTTGCGCAGCAGCAGCGTGCGGGGCCCGCGGAGGAACTTGAAGGACAGGCCGCGGGGGACGCAGTAGTTCCAGACGGCGTCCAGCACCCGCTCGGCGT
This sequence comes from Micromonospora sp. NPDC005194, assembly GCF_040608335.1. Classification (NCBI taxonomy): domain Bacteria; kingdom Bacillati; phylum Actinomycetota; class Actinomycetes; order Micromonosporales; family Micromonosporaceae; genus Micromonospora; species Micromonospora sp. NPDC005194. Next base: position 29,473 of record NZ_JBEXIA010000016.1, read on the forward strand.
TCGCCAGGCCCGCCGACACGTGGATCTTCCAGCCCTGCTGCGGCAGCGAGCCGCCGTCCGGCGCGTAGATCAGCCAGTCGTCGAGCGGCTCGCGGCGCCAGCCGGTCGGGATGGGGCGCTCGGCGGCCGGGAAGACGGGCTGCGCGACGGCGCTGCCGAGCGAGTCGTAGAACAGCCGATCCGCCGCGCAGTAGCTGTCGTAGCGTTCGTCCACCGTCCCGCCTCCTCTCGAACTCGGCCGGCTGTTGTTCCGGCGTTGAATCGAGTTTCGTCGACGGGAGGCGGTGGGTCCCAGTGCGCTTAGTCACTGACTTCGATGCAGGGCGCATCGGTACTCATGACATTAGTCAGGGCCCATGGCGCCGGCTCCACGGATCACCGCGCACCGGCCCGCACCCGAGGCCGCCCGCGAACCTCGTCGGCGCTGTTGCGGCTTGACGATCCGCTGACCTGGGACTATTCCGACCGGATCGGTGAGGCAGCGCGTTCGTCCGCTCACCGACCTGCTCGTTCTTGACCCCTCGAGCGGGCAGAACTTAGACCCCGGTGATTGGTGGGTTAACAGCTACGTCACTCAATCGAAATCGGAGAGGTCATCGCCACCGGAGCCACCGTCACTCTCGGTAGCGACGCCTGACCCGAGGCGCTCGACGTGGGCGAGCACGCTGAGGGGCCCGGCCACGCGACCCGCGCGAGCCTCAGCCGGGTGGCTGCTCCTTCGTCAGGTGGAGCAGCCACCCCTCGCCGGTGCGGATGAGCGCGTACCGCCGGCGGCCGGTACGCCCGTGCAGCGTGAACAGCATCCGGCGGTCGGTGCGGTCGTGCTCCTCCCACGTGCCGATGTCGGCGATCGACTTGTCGGCATCCTCGTAGGTGAGGTGATCAAGGTGGTGATCGGGCACCGCGATCGCGAGCCGGTTGTCGCCGGGACTGTCCGGCAGACCACGGGGAACCGCCCACGAGCGCAGCACACCGTCCTCCTCGAGCCGCAGGTCGAAGTGCGGTCGGGGTTTGCGGTGGTGGTGCAGGACGAAGGCGGGGTGCACCCTTGCCATTGTCGACGACCTCCGCCCCCGCCGCCGGTCAAGCGCCCGTGAGCAGGAAACCGTGCAGGCCTCGCAGGTCAGCCCAGATACTTCTCCCACGGGCCGGTGATGGCCAGGGTGAGGCCGGGGTCCTGCATGTTGACGAAGAGCACCTTGCCGTCGGCGGTGAAGGTCGGCCCGCAGAATTCCGAATCGTTGAGCTGGTTGCGGGCGATCGCGTACGTCGGCCCGCCCGGAACCGTGCTGAGCACGTGGGAGGCGCCAGCGCCGTCCTCGGCGAGCACCAGGCTTCCCCACGGGGTGACTGTCACGTTGTCCGGGCCGTCGAAGGTGAGGTCGGTGTACTTGACCGGCGTGCCCTCCTCGGAGGCGGTCTGGTGCGGGAAGTAGGTCACCAGCTGGATGGTCTGGGTCCGGTAGTTGTAGAACCAGACCATGCCGTCGTGCGGCGCCGCGTCCGCCGGCAGGTCACCCTCGTCCCAGGCGTACGAGTTGACCACGTACACGCCCTCGTCGGTGGCCCACACGCCCTCGAACTTGCGTCCCCGGGTGACCTGGCCGTCGGCGAACTGCTCGCGTACGGACGTGGTGCGCGCGTCGCGGTCCGGCACCTCGATCCACCGCACCGGGAAGGGGCGGCCCAGCTGAGCGGAGGTCAGGTAGGCGACGTCCGGCAGCACGGAGCCGTCGTCCATGATGATCTGCATCGCGGCGAGGACGCCGGCGTTCGGCGCGAGGCGGGTCAGCACGCCGGGGCCCAGCTTGACCCCGGCCGGGGCCGCCCAGCGGTAGAAGAGACCGTTGGGCTCGTCCGCGTCCTCGGAGAGGTAGACGTGGGTCCGGTCCTTGTCGACCGCCAGGGCCTCGTGGGAGTAGCGGCCCAGGCACTTGATCGGCCGCGGGTCCGCGCTGCCGTCGGCCCAGACCTCGAAGACGTACCCGTGGTCCTTGGCGAAGACGCCGGTGCGGCCGCCCTCCTCCCACTCATCGCCGGCCCGGTCCTCGGTCTCCTCGCAGGTCAGCCAGGTCCCCCACGGGGTTGGCCCGCCGGCGCAGTTGGAGACGGTGCCGGAGAGGGCGACGAACTCGCCCAGGTTGCGGCCCGCACGGTCCGTCGTGATGACGGTGCAGCCACCGGCGTCGACGGCACCCGCGTCGTAGACCGTTCCCTTGACGTGCGGCACGCCGAACTCGGCGCCCGGGTCGATCTCGTGGTTCTGGATCAGGGTGTAGCGCCCGTGGCCGGCGTCGTAGACGGCCATGCCGTCGTGGTCCGACGGGGTCGTGCCCTGGCCGCGGTCGAGTCGGGTGACGCCGGTCCGGGTGACCACGGTGTAGCTGAAGCCCGCGGGCAGGGCCAGGATCCCCCTGGGGTCGTCCACGAGCGGCGGGAAGGGCACGGGACCACCCTTGACCTGCGAGTGCGGCCGACCGGGGCTGGCCTGCGCCAGGGACGGCAGGCCACCGGCGACGGCAAGGCCCACACCGGCGGCGGCGCCGCCAGCGAGGAAGGTACGACGGGAGGAAGGCACGCGGATCAGCTCCTGGTCAAGGCAAGTGCGACGGCTGACAGCCAACTCCGGCCGACGGACACGAACACGTCACCCGGGGGGTCGCGTGGTGACATCGGAGTGAAGAATCAGGGCCGCGCGCCACCCCGCCGAGCCGACGGTGCGGTCCCTCGCCCTACCGGGCCCGCCGCGGCGATGTCCAGCCCTGCTGGTGCAGCCGTTCGATGCCGTCGAGCAGCAGGTCCAAAGCGAACTCGAACTCGAACTGGTCATCGCAGCCCTGCCCCACGACCGACTGGTCGTCGTGGGACGCCGCCCCGGCGATCTCCGCCAGGTGCGGGAACTGGGCGGCGAACTCCGGCGGTAGGGCGGCGGGCGGCTCGGGGCTGGTGGCTCCGGAGCGACCGGCCTGGCGGGAGGCGTCGAACAGTTCCTGGCTGAAGCCCAGCACCCGGCTGCCCATCGTGTGCATCACGTGGTGGGCGAGGTTGGCGGAGAACCCGCCGGCCTTGAAGGTCGCGACCACCGAGTCGAGATAGGCGAGGACGGCAGGCGTCGCCATGCTCCGGGACTCGATCGCGAGCGGCGCCCAGGGGTGCCGGCGCAGCACCTCCCGCGCCGAGAGGATGCGCCGGCGGATGGCGTCCTTCCAGTGGGCGTCGGACGCGGGCGGGTCGATCTGGCTGACGATCACGTCGATCATGCCGTCGAGGAGTTCGTCCTTGTTGGCCACGTGCTTGTAGAGCGCCATCGGCACGACGCCCAGATCCTGGGCGAGGTTGCGCATGCTGAGCGATTCGATGCCGGCCTCGTCGGCGAGCGCCACGGCGGCACGCAGGACGCGATCCCTGCTCAGCGGTGTCCGGCGCAGCGTCTCAGCCTGCTCAGCCATCTCGTCCTCGTCCTGTCCGGCGGTTGTTGAACCATAACCGCCTTGACAGGTGTACGGCGTACACCTACCGTCAGTGTACGCCGTACACCCCAGGGAGGGATCATGAAGGCGATCGTTCAGGACCGATACGGCCCACCGGAAACCCTCGCGCTCGCCGAGGTCGCCACGCCGACGCCCGCCCCGGGCGACGTGCTCGTACGGGTCGAGGCGGCCTCGCTCAACGCGTACGACTGGCATGCCATGCGGGGTGATCCCCGGATGGCGCGGTTGGCGATGGGCCGGACGCGGCCCCGGGCGCGCATCCGTGGCCGCGACTTCGCGGGCCGGGTCGAGGCCGTCGGCGCCGACGTCCGGCAGGTACGGCCGGGCGACGCGGTGTTCGGCGACCTCGGCGAGGCCAACGGGGCGTTCGCCGAGTACGTGTGCGTGCCCGAGACGTTTGTCGCGGCGATGCCGGCGAACCTGACCCCGCAGCAGGCGGCAGCCCTGCCGCTGGCTGGCATCACGGCGCTCATGGGGCTGCGCGACGCCGGCGGCGTCGAGCCCGGCCACCGCGTCCTCATCAACGGCGCCTCGGGCGGCGTCGGCACTCTCGCCGTGCAGCTGGCCAAGGCGCTCGGCGCCACCGTGACCGGGGTGTGCAGCACCCGCAACGTCGACCTGGTCCGCTCGCTCGGCGCCGACCACGTCGTCGACTATCACCGCGACGACTTCACCCGCGGCACACACCGCCACGACGTCGTGTTCGACCTGGTCGGCAACCGCTCACTCAGCGAGCTGCGGCGGGCGCTGACACCGACCGGGACGCTGGTGCTCTCCGGTGGCGGCGTGTACGACGGCGGCAGCCTCCTCGGACCGGTCTGGCTGATCGCGCGCGGACGGCTGCTGGCCCCGCTGGTCCGACACCGCATCGTCACGCTCACGACGACACCGGGCCGGCAACACCTCGACACGCTCCGCGGCCACGTCGAGGCCGGCCGTCTCACCCCGGTCATCGACCGTACGTATCCCCTCCACGAGGTGCCCGCGGCCATCCGGTATCTCGAAGGCGAGCACGCGCGGGCAAAGGTCGTCATCACCATCTGACGGCCGGCATCGCCGGCGGATCGCTGCTCGGCGGCGCCTCCTGCCCGTCTCGGGGGCACGCCCGCTGGCACTCATCGGTGGATTGCTGACGCTGGCCGCCCTCACGCTGCTCGCCGTGGACACGCGGCTGCGCCACAGTGGCGGGTCCGCCCCGACCATGGCCCGTCCCCCCCGGCCAGCCCCGCGGTTACGCCGTAGGCCGGACCGCAGTAGTTCCTCCGCTGTCACCACTGACGGGTCTCTTGCGTCGTGTGCCCGATTGTCCGCAGTGACCGCCGCCTATACCGTGATCCCCGTGTTCGGGGAGGCCGTACAGGAGCTTCGGCGTCACAGCGCGCTGACGCAGGAGGATCTGGCCGCGAAGACAGGGCTGTCGGTTCGGCATCTGCGGGATCTGGAGGCAGGGCGGATCGCGCGGCCGCGGCCCGCGACGCTGCTGTTGCTGGCCGACGCCTTCGGCCTGCAGGGGACGAAGCGGGACCGGTTCCTCGCCGGGGCGCCGACACCTGTCGGCTCGAACGGTGTTCCGGCGCAGCTGCCCGCGGACGGCTTCGGCTTCGTCGGCCGCGCCGACCCGCTGGCCCGCCTCGACGGGATCCTGGCCCGAGCGGCGGATCAGCCGACCGCGATGGGTCTCGCGATCGTCTCCGGCACCGCCGGGGTGGGCAAGACCTCGCTCGCGGTGCACTGGGCTCATCGCATCGCCGCGCACTTTCCCGACGGCCAGCTCTACGTCAACCTGCGCGGCTTCGACCCGGGCGGCGTCCCGGTCAGCCCGAGCACGGCGCTCGCCGGATTCGTCAACGCTCTCGCGGGACCGGGCGCCCGTCCGCCGACCGCACTGGATGAGCAGGTCGCTCGATATCGCAGTCTGCTGGGCGGCCGGCGGGTGCTTGTCGTCCTCGACAACGCCGGCGACGCGGACCAGGTACGCCCGCTGCTGCCGGGCGCGCCGGGCTGCTTCGTCCTCGTCACCAGTCGGGACCAGTTCCTGGGTCTGGTCAGCGTGAACGGCGCTTATCCGATCACCCTGGACGTCATGTCCGGGGCCGACTCCCGCGAACTGCTGACCCGACGCCTCGGCGCGGAACGCGTCACCGCCGAGCCCGAGGCCGTCGACGCCATCGTCAGCGCCTCCGCCGGGCTGCCCCTGGCGCTGTCCGTCGTCGCCGCCCGGGCGGCCATCCACAGTGGGTTCCGCCTGATGGACCTGGCGGCGAGTCTGCGCCCGGTGGCCGGGCGCCTGGATGCCTTCGACGGCGGCGAACCGGTCACCGACCTGCGGCTGGTCATGTCGTGGTCGTACCGGACCCTCGAGGGGCCCACCGCCCGGCTGTTCCGTCTGCTGAGCGTCCATCCGGGCCCGGACTTCGCCGTCGCGGCGGCGGCCAGCCTCGCGGGGATCACACTCGCGCAGGCCCACCGCCACCTGGCCGAGCTGACTCGGGCCCACCTGCTCACCGAACACCGTCCCGGGCGGTACACGTACCACGATCTGCTGCGCGCGTACGCCGCTGAGCTGACGGCGGCGGAGGACAGCGACGCGAGCCGTCACGCCGCCCGGTCCCGCCTGCTCGACCACTACCTCCTGGTCGCGTACGCCGCCGACGAGCTGGTCTATCCGCAACGGGACCGGCTGCCGATCGACCCGCCGGGGCCCGGGGTCGCGCCGGTGGCGCTGGCCGATCGCGACGCGGCCCTGTGGTGGTTCACCGACGAGCACCCGGTGCTGCTCTCGGCCCTGCGGCTGGCGGCCAGCCACGGGTTCGACCGCCACACGTGTCACCTCGCCTGGGCGATCACCACCTACCTCAACCAGCGCGGCTACTTCCAGGACTGGACCAGCAGCCTGCGGACGGCGCTGTCGGCGGCCGTCCGTCTGGCCGATGACCGGGCCGAGGCGTACGCCCACGGGGTGCTCGGCTTCGCCGACATCGCGCTTGCGCAGTACGCCGACGCGCAGCGCCACCTGGAGCTGGCGTACGACAGGTACCGGCGGCTGGGCGACCTCGCCGGGCAGGCCCGGGTCGAACTCAACCTCGGGTGGATCTGCGACCGGACCGAACAGCCCGAGCAGGCCCTCGCCCACGCCCTGGAGGCGCTACGCCTGCACCGGCAGGCCGGACACGTCACCGGCCAGGCTTTCGCGCTCAACGCGGTCGGCTGGTCCCACGGCCAGCTCGGTGACCACCACGCCGCGATCGAGAGCTGCGAGCAGGCACTGACCCTCTTCACGTCGGTCGACAACGTCCTCGGCCAGGCGATCACGTGGGCCAGTCTCGGGCACGCCCACCTGCAGCTCGACGCCTTCACCGAGGCGGTCACCTGCCACCAGCACGCCGTCCGTCTGCGCCGCGAGATCGGTCATCGACGGTTGGAGGCGGACGCGTTGGTGAACCTCGGCGACGCTCACCTGGCCGCGGGCGACGCCGATTCGGCCCGGGTGGCCTGGCAGCAGGCGCTGGACATCCTCGTGTCGCTGCGGGAGGCCGACACCGGCGCGATCGAGGCCAAGCTCGCCTCGCTGCGCTGAGGGGCCCCGAAGTGCCGGTCAATCTCCGGTCCGGCTCCTGTCCGGGCACCGCGGCGGACGAAACGATGGTGAGGCAAGCCGCGCACCGCAGCGTTGCGCGTGCGACCCACACCTCGACCTGGGGGTTCCCATGCTCCGACGTCTTTCTCGCCTCGGCCTCACCGCCATGCTCGCCGTCACCACCGTGGGCGGCGCGGTGGCGATCTCCTCGCCCGCCCAGGCCGCCCTGCCGCACTGCAACGGCGCGGGCGTCTACACCTCCACCTGGTCCGGCGCCCGCGGGGCGACGGCCTGGATCCCGGCGTACGTCAGCAGCACCATCAACTTCAACTGCCTGCTGATCCGCGGCGACCCCAGCTCCGGCGTCGGTGAACTCCAGCGGACGTTGACGGGGATCTACGGGAGGTACCTCGGCCCCAACGGAGTCGACAACGACTTCGGCGGCTACACCCAGAGCGCGTTGCGCAGCGTCCAGGCCGACCTCAGAATCTCCGCCGACGGCGAGTACGGGCCACAGACCCGCGACCACCTCTGCTGGCGGTGGACGGGCAGCGACAACTCCTGCATCTGGCTCAACAACAACCACTGAGGACGCGCGGGGCGCGCCACGGGGGCGCCCCGCGACCGACCGCCCCGGCTCGGAGCCGGGGCGGTCGCCGTGGCCGAGGTACGACGATCGAGAACAAAACCGCGAGCATTGACGATCAGCAATTGACTGAGTGTCCAGGGTGCCTCTATAACGTTGTACGGGTGGTGATGGATGTCGATCAGATCACCATCGCCTGTGGGTGGAAATCCCGCCGACATCCGCCGTCCGCGTTCGAGAAGCCACCCGATGCCCACCGCCCGCGCGCTGCGGGCTCAGCTGTACGGCCCGCGGCGACCCGCCCCTCGGAGACGGCATGACACGTCAGGTCCCCGCCCGCCCCGCCCTGCCCCTACTGCTCATCCTCGCCCTCGTCGTCGGCGTGTTCGCCGCACCGACCCGACCGGTGCGGGCCGCACCGGCCAAGACGCCGCCACTGACCACCCCGTGGACCAGCCAGGCGCTGGCCGGGACGCCCCTGCCGGAGTACCCGCGACCGCAGATGACCCGACCGGACTGGCTCAACCTCAACGGGGAGTGGCAGCTGCGCCAGTCCGGCACCGACGACGCCCCGCAGTTCAACACCGACCTGCCCGAGCGGGTCAACGTGCCGTTTCCCGTGGAGAGCGCCCTCTCCGGTGTCCAGCGGGCCGCCAACGACAACCGCAACTACCTGTTCTACCGACGCACCGTCACCGTCCCGCCGAACTGGTCCGGCCGGCGGACCCTGCTGCACTTCGGCGCCGTGGACTGGCAGAGCACGGTCTGGGTCAACGGCGTACGGGTCGGCGCGCACACCGGCGGCTACGACGCCTTCACCTTCGACGTGACCCCGCAGCTCAACGGCGGCGTGAACGAGATCGTGGTGAAGGTGTGGGACCCGACCGACACCCGGCAGAACGGCAGCCTGCCCCCGATCGGCAAGCAGACCAAGCAGCCCGGCGGGATCTTCTACACGCCCAGCTCCGGAATCTGGCAGACGGTGTGGATGGAGCCGGTGCCCGCGGCGTCGATCAGCAGCGTGGACGTCTACCCGAACCTGGGCACCAACACCCTGCGGATCCGGGTCTTCACCCGGGGCGACGTGAGCGGGCACAGCGTGCTCGCCGAGGCGCTCGACGGCGCTACGGTTGTCGGCTCCGCCACCGGCGGCTTCACCGACTTCAGCGTCCCGGTGCCGAACGCCCGCCGCTGGTCACCCGACGACCCGTTCCTCTACAACCTGCGGGTACGCCTACGCAACGCCGGCGGCGCGACGGTCGACCAGACCGTCCACTACTTCGGCATGCGGGAGATCACCACCGGCATGGTCAACGGGGTGCTGCGACCGAAGCTCAACGGCCAGTTCGTCTTCCAGGTCGGCACCCTCGACCAGGGCTTCTGGCCGGACGGCCTGTACACCGCGCCGACCGACGCCGCTCTCGCCTTCGACCTGCAGAAGCACAAGGACCTGGGCTTCAACATGGTGCGCAAGCACATCAAGGTCGAACCGCAGCGCTGGTTCTACCACGCCGACCGGCTCGGCCTGCTGGTCTGGCAGGACATCCCGTCGCTGACCGCGCAGAACATCGACCCCACCGATGCCCAGCAGGCGCAGTTCGAGAGCGAGGCACGCGAGATCGTCGACGAGCACCGCAGCTCCCCCGCGGTCGTCGCCTACACGCCCTACAACGAGGGCTGGGGCGAGCGCGCCCTGGCCGACACCCGCCGCGTGGCGCAGAACATCAAGAATCAGGACCCCACCCGGCTGGTCAACCCGCACAGCGGGCACAACTGCTGCCAGTCCCTCGGTGACCCCGGCAACGGCGACATCGACGACTGGCACGTCTACCTGGGTCCGGACTCACCCTCGCCATCGAGCGGCCGGATCGCGGTGCTCGGCGAGTTCGGCGGCCTGGGCCTGCGCACCCCGGGCCACGAGTACAGCCCGAACGGGCAGTTCTTCGCCTACGAGTGGCAACCCACCTCCGCTGCGCTCACCGACCGGTACGTGGGGCTGGTGGAGGGTGCGCAGAACCTGATGCTCGGCAAGGGACTCAGCGCCTCGATCTACACCGAGATCGCTGACCAGGAGGGGGAGTTGAACGGCTTCCTCACCTACGACCGGCAGGTGGTCAAGATGGACCAGGCCCGCGTCCGCGCGGCCAACACCGCCCTCGTCAACGCCTCCCGGACGATCGGCAGCTCCGCCCCCGTCGCCCTGCCGGTCAACACCCGGCGTTCACTGCAGGTGACCACCCCCGGCTACACCAACCGGTACCTGCGGCACCAGAACAGCCTGGCGTACACCGAGGTGGTCGACGCGGGCAGCTCGGCGCTGCTCAAGAACGACGCGACGTACACCATTCGGCCCGGCCTGGCCGACGGCGCCTGCTACTCCTTCGAGTCGGTCAACTATCCCGGTCAGTACCTGCGGCACCAGGACTCCCGGGTCCGCAACTCGCCAAACGACGGGTCAGCGCTCCTGCGGGCCGACGCCACCTGGTGCGCCCGGGTGGGGCTGACCGGAAGCGGCGTTTCGCTGGAGTCGTACAACTTCCGCGGGAAGTACCTCCGGCACTACAACTCGGAGGTCTGGCTCAGCAACGGCACGGGCGGTGACGCCTACAACCGGCCCACCCTCTGGGCCGCCGACAGCACCTGGAACATCGCCGCCCCCTGGGCCCCCTGACGGCGGCGGACCGTGCTCTGACCAACGGTGCGGGCCGGCGGAGAGCCGCCGGCCCGCACCGGGTCACTTCTTCCAGTCGTTGACCGGAGTGAGCGGAACCGGTGCCGGCCGCTGCGCCACAGTCGTCAGCTCGATCCGCCGGCCCTCGGCCGCCGAGGCGAGCAGCGAGGTCATCGTTTCGAGTACGTGCAGCGCGACGTCGCCGCCGGCGCGGGGCGGGCGCTGACCGTCGGCGGTGACCAGGTCGATCAGCCCGATGCCGCGGGAGCCCTCGACGTAACCGGCCCGTGGTTCGAGAACGCGCCATTCGGTGCCGCCCAGCGGAAAGACGCGCACGTCCCCGTCGAACATGTTCGGATCGGGTACGGCGAGCGTGCCGGTCTCCCCGTGCACCTCGATCGGCGCGGCCGTCGTCGCGACGCCGTCGAAGCTCGTGGTGATGGTGGAGAGAGCACCGTTGGCATGCTCAAGCACACCGGTCACGTGGGTGTCCACCTCCGCCGGGACGCGCTGGCCGTTGCGCGGGCCCGAGCCGATGACACGCTCGGCGCGCAGGCGGCTGGCGGCTCCGACGACCGCGCGAACCGGCCCCAGCAGGTGGACGAGCGCTGAGATGTAGTACGGCCCCATGTCCAGCAACGGGCCGCCGCCCGGGGCGTAGTAGAAGTCGGGGTGGGGATGCCAGCGCTCGTGTCCCGGTGTGACCATGACGGCCGTCGCCGACAGCGGGCGTCCGATGAGCCCGCCGTCGATCGCCGCCCGTGCCGTCTGCGTACCTGTGCCGAGGACGGTGTCCGGCGCGCACCCGACGTGGACGCCAGCCGCGGAGGCCCGTTCGATGATCGAGCGGCCGTCCGGAAACGTCACGGCCAGTGGCTTCTCGACGTACACGTTCCTGCCCGCCTCGATCGCGCCGAGTGAGATCTCGGCGTGCGCCGCGGGGATCGTGAGATTGAGAACCGTCTGCACCTCCGGACGGGCGAGCAGACCCTCGACGCTCAACGCCTCGCTGCCGGGAATCGTGGCCGCGACCGCGGCCGACCGGGAGGCGTCGAGGTCGGCCAGCGCGACGATGCGCACCGCGGGGTGGTTCGCGAGGGTGTCGAGGTACGCGCGGGAGATGACCCCGAGACCTACGATGCCGACGCGGTGCGGGTCGCCCACACCATCCCCCTCTCGATGACGGTACGGACGTTCGCGTCCTCCAGCACGTCGAGGCTGTGCCCCGGTGTGGTCACGACGATGCGCCCGGCACCCCAGCGTCGCGCCCAGATCGCCGGCGAGGTGACCGGCCGGTGCCATGGATGCCACGCCTGCGTGGGATGGGTGGTGACGGCCAGGATGTCGATCAGGTCGTCGTGCAGCACCCAGTACTGCTCGGTGACCAGGTCGAAGTCCTCGATCCCCGCGGTGATCGGGTGCTCCCGGCCGAGGTCGGTGATGCGCACCGTGTGCGGCAGGAAGTTGTCCTCCGGGCCGCCGTGGCGCTCGCACGGCTCCTTACCCGGGTGGGTCGCGAACTGGCCGCCCACCAGATGCAGGTACTCCGACGACGCGCGGAACGCGTCCACGATCCCGCCGTGCCAGCCGGTGAAACCCGTGCCGGCGATGACCGCGGCGCTCAGGCCCGCCACCTGGTCAGCGGTGATCTGCGACATCGTCATGCACTGCACGACCAGGTCGGTGTCGGCCATCTCGGCGGCATCGGCGTAGATCTGGGTCGACTCCTCGACCCGTACGGCATAGCCGCTGCGTTCGAGGAAGGGAATGAACAACTCCGTCGCCTTGACCGGCTGGTGCCCCTCCCAGCCGCCCCGAACCACGAGTGCTCTCGGCTGCGCCACCCTCGCTCCCCTCCACGCTCCGTCGCCACCGGGCCGGACGTTCCCGCCCCGGCGACATGCCGTCGGTGCCCGTACCTGTCGAGCACAGAAACCGTACCCGTGGTCGCGGGCCGGGGCCGGAGTAGCGGAGCAGTCGCGGGGGGGCGGACGGGCGGACGCACCGTCATCGGGGTCGCGCCGGTTCGGCCGGGGCCCACGTCGGGCCCCGGCCGAACCTCAGATCACGGACGACACGACCACCACCATGGCCGGCAGCAACGCCGTGGCGACCGCCGCGGACTGCACCAGCCGCCGTGGCCCGGGACGCCCCAGGTCACTCACGCTTCCATGACCGGCGAGAATCGCCACGACCAGTGGACCGGTGAACGCGCCACCGAACACCAGCCCACTCCACTGCGGAGCGACGTTGAGCAGCGCCGCCACCAGCAGCACCCAGGTCGTCGCCGACACCCGGAACGTGCTCCACATGAGGCCGGTGTCCAGACCCCAGATCATCGGCGGAACCCACCACGGGATGTTCTCCCGATGGCCCAGTTCCTTGGACGTCTGTCGGCGCAGCCCGGGGGCGTACGAATCCGTCCGGATCGCGTGTACGTCGAAGGCCGCCGCCACCAGTGCCGCCACGAGACACAGCCCCACGGTGAGCTGGGCATCGAGCCGCCCGGCGAACAGGGTGCCGACCTGGTACAGCGACGCGGTGACGAAGCCCGCCATGGCGATGTGCGCGACGGACAGTACGGCGACGAAGCGCAGACCGCTTCGGACGAGACGGGACGAGTCCCCTTGCACGAAGGGGCGGATGACTCCGATGAAGGACTGGCCTCAAGGGCTGAAGAGCTGGGCGAAGCCCGCCACCACGGCGAGCACGATCGTCCACAGAACTACCATACGTACCAGATCGAGCAGGCGAACGGACCGGACCAGCACGAGGTCTTGCTCTTGCTGCACTCACCGCAGCCGTACGTGCGGCTGCCGCTGGTGCAGGTCCAGAACGTGCGGTAATAGCCCGACGGGCAGGTGTAGCGATCGGGTTCGACCGCGTAGTGGCACCGGGTGCAGCTGGCCAGCGAGCAGCAGGGCGACCCCAGGCAGTCGGCCACCGCCGGGGATGCCTTCAGTACGGTGGCCAGGCCGGCGACGACCGCGGACGCCGCGCCCATGAGCGCGAATCGGCGGCTACGACGGCGGTCGGTGAGCACCGCCGTCTCGGTCGGTGTCACGCACTCCATCTGATTGGTCATAGCCGTACGGTTCCTTCCTTGGCGACGGGCAGGCGGGACGGGACGGTGCGGGCGTTCAACAGCGGTTGCAGTTGCCGGAATGACGGCAGTGTCTGGGCCAGGAAGGCCTCACCCGAGCGGTAGAGGACCACCGACGGGACGGTGTCGATGCCGATCGCCCGCGCGACATTTTCCTCGACATCGATGGTCGCCCGGTCGATTGGTATGTTCAGTCCTTCGAGCCAGGCGCGGCCCTCCTGCTCGGAATGCGCCTGCTGCAGGACGATCCACACCAGTTCCAGGTCCTTGCGGCGCAGGCCCTCCGCGATTGACCGGCAGGTCGTGCAGGACACGGACAGGAAGAGCAGCGCGAGATGCGGCTGCGCGTCGAGTCGTGCCGGAAGCCCGACCAGGGAGGGCCTGATCGAGTCGTCCATCGGGATCGGGATCGGCGACGGGTTGTCTTCGAGCTTGAGGGACGTACGGATCAGTTCGAGGGTTTGATATTGGTCGATCAGCGCCAACACGCAGATCCCCATCAGCACGCTCAATGCGGCGACGACGACCCAGAGGAAGCCCATTGACTCTCCAACACTTTGAGGTAGCTCCAGCTCCGCAGGGCCAGAGGCAACAGCTGACGGACGACGGTCGCCAGGCACAGCACCAGCGCCGTCACCGCGACGGCGTCCGGACCGACGAGCAGATCCGATGAGTCGCGGTGCGCCGTCCAGGCGACGGCGAGCCAGATCGGGAGCAGCGCGAGCTGCGTCCAACCCAGCTTCGCCTCGGACGTGCCGCCGAAGCAGGCACAGCGCACCGAGGCGCCCCGTGCCAGAGCGATCGACGCCGCACCTGCGAACGACGCGCCGAGCGCGATCACCAGGCCCGCTGTCACCCAGGCACGCGGTGCGGTCAGCAGGAGGACCGCGGTGACCAGCTCCACGCCGCTGACCAGCAGTGCCAGCACGCGCGGACGCGGCATCCTGAGCGCGACGAGCGTGCGACGGAAGGCGATGGGCGCGGCGAGCTTCTGACCCGCGGTGTAGAGCAGGACAGCTGCCGCGACGATCCGCACCGTTGCGTCGATCATCGGCACCAGCTCAGGCCGGGACGACCGCGAGGACCTGGGCGTCGGCCAGTTCCGTGTCCAGGACACAGACCCGCACCCGTCGTGCAGTCCGCCTGTCGAGCAACGGCGAGGCGGCCAGCCGCTGGCCCGCGACCGCATAGCCGCTGCCGTCGCGCTTCGGCACTCCGGTCACCCAGTGCACCACCGGCACGGCGGCCACGGCGAGGCCGGGCCACAGGTCGGTCACGGTGACCAGGTCACCCGGTCGTGGGGCGATCCCGTCCGGGAAGCCGGCGAACGGAACACGCTCCGCCGCCCGGATCGCGGTGCGGTTCGCCACCTTCGGCGTACCCACCACGGCACCGCCGGCCGCCACCGCTGACACGCGGGCCAGCTCACCGCGCGAGCCGGCCTGTGCCGCATCCGTCCCCGGGTCGGCCGATGCCGACTCGCCCGAGACGGCCACCACGGCGACTGTCGATCCCACCACGGCACCAACGCGGAGGATCTGCCGCCGCGATAGTCCCTTTTCCTGGTTCATGCGTACTCCTCGGATCTGGTCCCTGAGGACGATCTACCGGTATCGGCGCCCGAATCGAGCGAGAACCCGCGGGTCCGGAGCGACGCCGCGGCGGACTGGGGCTGCTCGGTCGACCACCCCGCGGGGGTCGCCTCGACCGTGCTGCTGATCGACCCCCGGCGCGCCCCCAGTGCGCTCCGGATGGTCCTGACACGACGGTTCCTTCCGAGGTGGTGACGACGGCGTCCGGACGATGGAGAGCATCGATGCATCTCCGGACATCGATGCTGTTTTGATCCACTTCCATCACCGTTTCAAGAGAACAATTCAGGGGTCCAGGTTTCGGCGATGTTCTTGAACAGATCTTGACCGAAGCAGCCACGACAAGTGGCGGCCGCACCGCGCCGGGCTTGTCCGTTGTGGACGCCAGGTCCCGGAGGGCGTTGGGACGCCTCGGCAGGAGCGTGACCGACGACACGGACGGCTGATTCAGGGGTGGGCGTCGATGGGCCGTCGGCTGCGTGTCGATGGTGAGATCATTTCCAGCGTCGTGGATTCCTACGGATCGGACCGGGCGTGGACCAAGTGGAGGACGGCCTGCAGATCCGGCTGCTGGGTCCGGTCGGCGTGTGGCACGGCACCCGTTGGCTGGGCCCGTCGGCCGCGCAGCAACGCACCGTGCTGGCCATGCTGGCGTTGGAGTGCGGAAACATCGTTCCCATCGACCGCCTGGTGACGGCACTGTGGGGCACGGCACCGCCCGCATCGGCTCGTAACGCGGTACAGGGCTGCGTCTCCCGACTACGGGCCCTGCTCAACTCGGTTGACCCGCCACGCACAGCCGAGCTGGTGGGGGTGGGGACCGGCTATCGGCTCACCGTCGACCGGTCCGCGGTGGATCTGCACGACTTTCGGGATCTACTGCGGTCCGCGCGCACGTGCGAGCCGCAGCAGGCTCGTGAGCTGGTCGACCGCGCTCTGCGTCGATGGCGGGGGCCGGCGTTGGCGGACGTCGCCGGCCCGTGGCTGGACGAACTCGTCGCCCCGCAGCTGAACGAGGAGCGGTTCGCGGCGGTTGAGCTGCGCGCCGACCTCGATCTCCGGCTGGGCCGGTACGGTGACATCGTCGACGATCTGTCCGACCTCATAGCCGACAACCCGGCCCGGGAGCGTCTGGCGCTGGCGGTGCTCATCGCGCTGCACCGGTGCGGCCGTCGGGTCGACGCGCTGACCCTGTTCCGTCGGGTCCGCGAGAACCTGGTCGAGAGGCTCGGCATCGAGCCGGGCGAGGAGCTCCAGCGGGCCTATCGCGCAATGCTCGCCGGCGCCGAGCCCGCCGCGGAACCCGCGGGGCAGCGGGTGCGGGAACCGACGGGCGTGGTGCCGCGGCAACTGCCGGCGGCCACCCCCGGCTTCGTCGGCCGCCGACGCGAACTGGCCCTCCTCGACGAGGCGCTGAGGGAGCGGGCGGCGCCGGTCGCCGTCGTCTGCGGCCCAGCGGGGGCAGGCAAGACCAGCCTGGCGGTGCGGTGGGCGCACGACGTCCACCACCATTTCCCCGACGGACATCTGTTCGTGGACATGCGCGGGTTCCACAGTCGTCCACGCCGGACCCCCGGTGAGGCGCTGCCGCTGCTGCTGGACGCGCTGGGCGTCACCGCCGACCGGATACCGGCCGAGCCGGACGCGCAGGTCGCGCTGTACCGTTCGACGCTCGCCGGTCGGCGCGTTCTGCTCGTACTGGACAACGTCGCCGACGCCGACCAGGTGCGGCCACTCATTCCGGGCGGCCCGGACTGCCTGGTGGTGGTGACCAGCCGGGACCGGCTCAGCGGCCTGGTCGCCCGGGACGGTGCCGCTCGGCTCACTCTCGACGTCCTACCTGCCGCCGACGCGGTGGAACTGCTCGTCGGCACCGCGGGGGCCGAGCGGATCAACGCCGACCCGGCCGCTGCTCGGGAGTTGGCCGAAATCTGCGGGCACCTGCCGCTGGCCCTGCGCATCGCCGGCGCCCGCCTGGCCGACCGGGCGCACGTGAGCGTGCGCAGGCACCTCGACGAGCTGATCGCGCGGGGCCGGGTCGCGCAGCTGCGGGTCGAGGGTGACGACAGCACCGCCGTCCGGGCCGCGTTCGAGCTGTCGTACCAGGCGCTCCCGGCCCCAGCGGGTCGGGTGTTCCGGCTGCTCGGACTGGTGCCGGCACCGTCCGGCCTCGCCGTACCCGCGGCCGCGGCGTTGACCGGCCTGCCCTGCGACGATCTCGAACCGCTCATCGACACCCTCGCCCGACTGCACCTGATCCGAATCACCCGGGCAGCCCGGATCGTCAGCCACGACCTGCTGCTCGAGTACGGAGCGCAGCTCGCCGCCGAACATGGCGACGCGGCCGACAATGCCGCCGCCGTGCACCGGCTGCTGCACTTCTACCTGCATGCTGTCGCCCGGGCCAGCGCCGCGCTGAACGGCCCGTCGCGGCTACGGCTGCCGCCGGATCCACCGCCGACCGGCGTACGGATCCCTGAGCTCGACGATCAGGCACCCGCCCGCGAATGGCTCGGTGCGGAAACGGCGAATCTGGTGGCGGCGCTGGAACACGCGGCTGCCGACGGCCGAGACCGGATGGCGTGGCAACTCGCCCACGCCCTGTACGACTTCCTCCGCATGCGGACGCCGCTGAGCCAGTGGCGGTCGATCGCCCGGACCGGGCTCAAGGCGGCCCGCCGCGACGGCGACCTGCGCGGCGAGGCCGTGATGCGACAAAGCCTGGGACTGCTGAACTGGCGTACCGGCGATCTGCGCGCCGCCCGCGCCGAGTACGAGGCGGTCGCGGCGCTCGCCGCCCGAGCCGATTGGCAGGTCGGCGCCTCGGCGGCACACTGCAGCATCGGTATCGCACTGGCTCAGCTGGGCCGGCCCCGGGCCGCGATCAGCCGGTTCGAGCAGGCTCTCGTCATCGATCGGGAGATCGGCGACCGCCGAGCCGAGGCCGGCACGCTGGCAAACCTGGCGGCCGCCTGCGAGGAGGTGGGCGAGCTGGCCGCGGCCGCACGGCACGGCGAACTGGCGATGGGGTTGCTGCGGGCGACCGGCCAACATCTGGGCGCTGCCGTGGCCAGCGAGAACCTCGCGCTGGTGGCCCGGGAGCTCGGCCGGCTCGACGAGGCGCGGACGGCAGCGGAGGAGGCGGTGCGCGTCGGCCGGACGATCGGCGCCCGGCACGAGGAGGCCGCTTCGCTCACCACGCTCGGCCGCGTGCACGGTGACGCGGGACGCTACGCGGAGGCCGAGGAGGTGCTCCACCTCGGCCTCGACATCGTCCAGGGACTGGCGGACGGCCGACTGGAGGTGGTCACCCAGACCGCGCTCGCCGAGGTACTGCTGCGGCAGAGCCGACTGGCGGAGGCGGGCCGCCGGCTCGATCTGGTGCTTGACCTGGCGGATCGGACCGGCAACGAGCGCGCCCGGGTCGAGGCGCTGATGCTGCTCTCCGATCTCAGCGCGGCCCGCAAGGAGTTCGACAGCGCCCACGAGCACGCCACCGGTGCGATGGCGGCGGCCCGCGCCGGTGGGTACCGGCTGGTGGCCGGTCAGGCGCGCAGCCGCCTCGCCGCCGCGAGACTGGGCCTCGGCGATCCCGCGGGGTGCCTCGTCGAGGGCCGTCCGGCGCTGCGCGTCCAACGCCGGGCAGGGCAACGTCTCGCGTACGCCCGCACGTTGATGACCGTCGGCGGCGCGTACGCGGCGCTGGGCCGTCCGTCGGCGGCTCAGACCCGATGGCGGGCGGCACACGAGCTGTTCCGGGAGATCGGCGCCGCCGAGGCGGCACCGCTCGGCTAGCCGGGACGCCGGTCAAGACTCTCTCAAGTTCGATCGCGACGCCTCGACCGCGAGTTCCTCACCGACCAGTATTCCGTGCGGAGCAACCATGCCTCGCGCCCTCGACGTCCGCCCGTCCGATCGCCGCCTCAGCCAGAAATCAGCGCCGGCTCAGCGCTGTCGGCTGTTATTCGCGGCGGAACGTCCCCCCGTCGTTCGGGACTGACGAGGTGCGTCGACGACGTCGCCGGCCGCCCTGGCCGCTGGCGATCCCGCTCTCGCCCCGCGCCGGGTGGACGCCGCGACGACGACAGGCGGGGCGATGCGGATCTTGCTCGTGGAGGACGACCGGCGGATCTCTGCGGTCCTGGGTTCGACGCTGCGCCGGTGCGGTTATCAGGTGGAACACGCGTCGACAGGTGCCGCAGCGCTCGTGGCGGCCCCCTGCGACCTGGTCCTGCTGGATCTCTGTCTGCCGGACGGCGACGGATTCGCCGTGTGCCGGGCGCTGCGGGAACGCAGCGCCGAACTGGGCATCATCGCGGTCACCGAACGGGGCGAGGAGCGCGGCGGCATCGTCGGCCTGCGGATGGGCGCCGACGACTACGTCGTCAGGCCGTTCGCGATGGACGAGCTTCAGGCGCGCATCGAGGCGTTGCTGCGGCGAACAGCACGGCAGGGTCCGCGACCGTCCGACGTCATCGACGTCGGAGGGTTGCGGATCGACCTCTCGGCCCGCACGGTCCACGTGGACGCCCGGCCGGTGTCGTTGACCCGCAAGGAATTCGACATCCTGGCCTCGCTCGCCCGTCGACCCGGCCTCGCGCTCACGCGCGAGCGCATCATGCTGGACGTGTGGCAGACCACCTGGTCGGGCCGGCACACCCTGGCGGTCCACGTGGCGGCGCTGCGCGCCAAACTGGGTCGGCCCGAGTTGATTCAGACGGTACGGGGACTCGGCTATCGCCTCCCCGCCGAGTGAGGCCGACCGGTCACCGAGGATCGGGAGTTACCCGATCGTCGGGTGAGCTGGGCACCAGCGACCATCAGTTTGCGTGGCACGCATATTTGCGGGGCGCGCAATTAGTGCTAGGGTGGTGGCATGACGGGGTTGCGGGAGCGCAAGAAGGCCGAGACGCGGGCGGCGCTCGGCTGGGCCGCGATCCACCTCACCGCGGAGCGCGGCTACGACAACGTCCGCGTCGAGGACATCGCCGAGGCTGCCGGCGTCTCCCCGCGCACCTTCAACAACTACTTCTCCAGCAAGGCCGAGGCGATCGCCTCCCGCCACCTCGACCGCAGCCTGCGCACCGCCGCCGCGCTGCGCGAACGCCCCGCCGACGAGCCGCTCTGGGCGGCGCTCACCCAGGCCTCGCTGGAGCAGTTCACCCGCGGCCCCGAGGTCGACGCCATGCCGTCTCCCGCGCACGCCCAGTGGGTGGCCGGCGTACGCACCATGCTCGCCGAGCCGGCCCTGCAGGGCGAGCGGCTGCGCGCCGTCGCGATCGCCGAGGCCGAGTTGGCCGCCGCGGTCGCCGAGCGCACGGGCACCGACCTCGCCACCGACATGTATCCGAGGCTCGTCGCGGCCGCCGCCAGCGCCGCGGTCGCCGTCGCCATGCAGCACTATCTCGACAGCCCCGACCCGCCCACCCCGATCGAGCGCCTCATCACCGACGCGTTCACCCAGGTCGCCGCCGGCCTCCCCGCGCCGCCCCGCTGAGGCCCGCCCCTCGCTCACGGCACCACCCCAGCCACTTCTTGTCCGCGTCACACCCCACGGCGGGCCGGTCGCGTTCCGCGCCTGCCGCGGCGATGACGCACACCCCGAAGGGATCACGATCGTGATCGATGTGCTCATCGTCGGAGCCGGCCCCAACGGCCTCATGCTCGCCTGCGAACTCGCTCTGGCCGGCGTCCACCCCGTCGTCCTCGAACGCCACGCCACGCCCGGAGGCGAGCCCCGCGCCAACGGCCTCGTCGGCCAGGTCGTCCGCCTGCTCGACCGGCGCGGCCTCTACGCGCGGCTCAGCGGCGAGAGCACCCCGCCGTCCCCCCAACCAGCCTTCACCTTCGGCGCGTTCCCGCTGGATCTCACGGTGCTCGCGGAGAATCCGCACTACGTGCTCGGCGTGCCGCAGGCCCAGCTGGAGGCCACCCTCGCCGCCCGCGCCGTCGAGCTCGGCGTCGACCTGCGCCGCGGCCACGAGGTCGTCGACCTCCGCCAACGCCCCGACGCGGTCGAGGTTCACCTCGCCGACGGTACGCAGCTCACGTCCCGTTTCCTCGTCGGCGCCGACGGCGGTCGCAGCGCGGTGCGCCGCCTCGCCGGCATCGACTTTCCCGGCGCCACGTTCGACCGGTCGGTCTCCCGCACCGCCACCGTGACCGTCCCCGCGTCATCCCTCGACCCGGAGACCGGCGGGCTGTGCGCCCCCGGCTACGGCGTCGTCCCGCCGTTCCAGCACACCCGCACCCCGCGCGGCATGATCGCCTGGGCGCCCTTCCCCGGCCGCCCGGCGATCCTGAGCACGACGGAGTGGCCCGACGCGCCGACGAGCGACGAGACCCCCATGACCCTGGCGGAGCTACGCGCCAGCGTCGGCCGGGTGCTCGGCGTCGACGTCCCCTTCGGCCCACCCGACGGCCCCGGCCTGCTGCGGCGGCTGACCGGCGGCAACACCCGCATCGCCGCCCGCTACCGCGCCGACCGGGTGCTGCTGGTCGGCGACGCCGCGCACGTGCACCCCGCGATCGGCGGCCCCGGCCTCAACCTGGGCCTGCAGGACGCCGTCAACCTGGGTTGGAAGCTGGCCGCCACGGTGCGCGGGTGGGCGCCGCAGGGCCTGCTCGACACATACGAGACCGAGCGCCGTCCCGTAGCCGAACGGGTCGTCATGTCCACCCAGGCGCAGTCGGCGCTCATCGAGCCCGGCGACGAGATCACCGGCCTGCGGGAACTCTTCGCCGAACTGCTGCGCATCCCGGAGGTGACCGGGCACATCGCGGCGCTGATGTCCGGCGCGGACATCCACTACCCCGCCGACCCCGCCGACCCGTTGGCCGGCCGGTGCGCCCCCGACGTGGTCGTGCACGCCGACCACGCCGCGGTACGCCTCGCCGAGCTGACCCGCACCGCCCGGCCGTTGCTACTGGATTCCACGGGTGTCTACGCCGAGGTGGCCGCGCCCTGGCGAGACCGGGTCGACGTCGCCACCGGCGCGTTGCGGGGCACGACCGCGACCGCGTTGCTCGTACGCCCCGACTGCTTCGTCGCCTGGTCCGCCGGGGATGCGGACACCCTGCGCGCCTCGCTCACCCACCACTTCGGCCTGCCCCGGTGACCGGAAGCGTCTCGTGGACGCCGCTGGCGTCCGTCGCGTCCGTCCATCGACGAGTCCCTGTCGGACCCCGCAAGGTGGGACATGGCCGGGTGCCGGCAACACTGTCGGGTGCTGGTTGCCGGCCACCGACCACACCGACGAAGAATCAGTCGGTGATCACCGGCCAGGCGTAGGCGAGCAGGGCGCAGGCGGCGCCCAGCAGCGCGAACGAGACACCCCGAGTGGGCAGTGGCAGTGCGGCGAGCACGATCAGGATGACCGCGATGACGTAGAGAAATGCCTGGACCGACATGGGACTCTCCTCAATCAGGGAATTGATGGGAACCGACGTTGACCGCCGGGGTGACACCCCGCTCATGCGCGAACGCCGCACGCGCGGGTCGGGCGTGCGGGCTTGATCAGCCGTCCGGCGTGAAGAGCCCCTGAATACCGACGACGATCGCGATGAGACCGAAGATCGCGAGCAACAGGCGGACTCCGGTCGCGCCGTCCGACCGCTCCTCGCGCGACGCCGGCCGACCGGTCAGCCGGCTCCACAACAGGGCGAGCCCCACACCGATCCCCACCACCTCGAAGTGGAACACCCGGGGGCCGGACACCAGGTGGACGATGAGGTGGTAGCCGCCGGTCACGAGCGCCACGAGGCCGACCACCCACGCGATCGGGGCCGCCCGACCGGCGAGGCGGCCCAGGTCGTCACCGACGCGTGGCAACAGCCGCAGCACCGAGACGGCGAGCAGGAAACCACCGACGATGTTGGCGAGGTCGAGCAGCAGAGCCATGATCACGAGGGTCTCCGTCGATCGGATGATCAGCCGGTGGGAGCGTACCCACGGAGCCGGTCGGTTGAAACGAGATCTGGCGGCCGATGGCGCGCCGTCGGCTGTCTGCGGTCGAGGGATCCGCGGCGAAAGGCCCCGGTACGATGGGTTCCGGTGCGCCGGGAAGTCTGGTCGGCAGATGGTTCCGACCCGTCTTTCGAAAGTTGGCCTGCTTGTGACGTCGAACCCTCAGTCGCCTCCTCGTGTTCTCGGCCGTGGTTCCTGGGCTGAGGCACGTCGCATCGCCGACGTACTGCGCAAGGAGACGATCGGCGGCGCGTTGCTGCTGGTCGGTGCCGTCGTGGCGCTGATCTGGGCGAACTCGCCGTGGGCGCACCGCTACCAGGCGATGACGGCGCTCACCGTCGGGCCCCACGCGCTGCACCTTGACCTGTCGCTGGCGACGTGGGCGGCTGACGGGCTGCTGGCGATCTTCTTCTTCGTCGCCGGTCTCGAACTCAAGCGCGAGTTCGTCGCCGGTGATCTGCGTGATCCCCGCCGGGCCGCGGTCCCGGTCGCCGCCGCGGTCGGCGGCGTACTCGTGCCGGCCCTGCTGTACGCGGTGGTGAACTGGGGCGGCGCGGTGAAGGGCTGGGCGGTTCCGACCGCCACCGACATCGCGTTCGCCCTCGCCGTGCTGGCGGTGATCGGCCGGCATCTGCCGAGCGCGCTGCGCACCTTCCTGCTGACCCTGGCGGTGGTGGACGACCTGCTGGCGATCGTCATCATCGCGGTCTTCTACACCGCCCACCTGTCGCTGCTGCCACTGCTGGCCGCGGTGGTGCCGCTGGGCCTGTTCACGCTGCTGGTGCAGCGGCGGGTGCGCTCATGGTGGCTGCTCCTGCCGCTGGCGTTCGCGACCTGGGCGCTGGTGCACGCCTCCGGCGTGCACGCCACCGTCGCCGGGGTGCTGCTCGCCTTCGCCGTCCCGGTGCCGCGCTCCACAGGGGCCGGCCCCGGACCCGGCCTGGCCGAGCACTTCGAGCACCGATTCCGGCCGATCTCCGCCGGTGTTGCGGTGCCGCTGTTCGCGCTGATGGCCGCTGGGGTGGCCGTCGGCGGGCTGGACGGCCTGACGCAGGCGCTCACCGACCCGATCGCCGTGGGCATCATGCTCGGTCTGGTCGTCGGCAAGCCGATCGGCATCCTGCTGGCAACCTGGCTCGTCGCGCGGTTCACCCGGGCCCGACTGGACTCGGGGCTGGCCTGGATCGACGTGGTCGGCCTGGCCGTGCTGTCCGGCATCGGGTTCACCGTCTCGCTGCTGATCGGCGAACTCGCCTTCGGTGTCGGCAGCGACGCCGACGGCCGGGTCAAGATCGCTGTGCTGGGAGGCTCCCTGATTGCCGCCGCGCTCGCCACGGTCATCTTGCGGTTGCGTAATCGCGTGTACCGGCAGATCTACGAGGCCGAGCAGGTCGACCGTGACCATGACGACGTTCCGGACGTCTACCAGAAATAGGTCCACTGCGAGTGGGGGGCTGCCAGGCGGCGTCAGCGCGGTCAACGCGGCGTCCGGGCGTATCGTCGGTGCATGCGCGCGAGCGATGTGGCCATCCCGATGGACACCGTCACCGAGGACATGCCGGCCCGGGAGGCCGCGCGGATCCTGGCGGCGCAGGACCTGCCCGGCCTGATCGTGGTGGACGCCAAGGGCCGCCCGTCGACGGTGCTGGCTGGCACGCAGGTGCTGCGGATGGCACTGCCGTCCTACTGCCAGGACGATCCGGCGCTGGCCCGGGTGATCGACGAGGCCGCTGCCGACGTGATCCTGGAGGGGATAGGCGACCGCACCGTCGCGGACCTGCTGCCCCGCAACCGTCCGGGCCTGCCGGCGGTCAACGCTGACGCCACCCTGCTCGAGGTCGCCTCGGTGATGGCGCGATCGAATGTGCCGCTGGTCGCGGTCGTCGACCACGACCGGGTGATGACCGGCGCGATCACCCTGGACGGGCTGCTCGACCGGATGCTCGGCACCTGAGCGTCAGAAGAATCGCAGCCACAGATACGGCACCGCGATCGCCACCGAGATCACGGTGACGATCAGACCGTACTTGGTGAACCCCCAGAACGTGATCTTGTGCCCGGCACGTTCGGCGATGCCGAGCACCACCACGTTTGCCGAAGCGCCGACGGCGGTGGCGTTGCCGCCGAAGTCAGCCCCGATGGCGAGCGCCCACCACAGCACCTGAGCCTTACCGAGCCCACCTTCGGCGTTCACCAGCTCGCTCACGATCGGGCTCAACGTCGCCACGTACGGGATGTTGTCCACGATCGCCGACAGCCCCGCCGACGCCCACAGCATCAACATGGTGGCTGGCCACAGCTTGCCCCCGACGGCCTCGGTCGCCGACCGGGCGACGCTGTCGATCACTCCGGTGGCGACCAGGGCTCCGACCATGACGAACAGGCCGGCGAAGAACACCAGCGTCGGCCACTCGACGTCCTTGACCACGTCTTCCGTGTCCAGCCGCGACAACGCCAGCAACAGCAGGCCACCGAGCACGGCCACCACCGAGGGCTCCAGGTCCAGCACCGTGTGCAGGCTGAACGCGAGCAGCACCGTGCCGAGCACCACCAGGCTGATCACCACGAGGCGGCGGTCGCGAATCGCGTCCGCCTCTCGCAGCGCCATCACCCGGGCCGCGCGCTCGGCGTCGTAGCGGAACGCCGTGCGTAACATGATCCGACACAGGCCGACGAACACGACGAGCACGATCAGCACCAGCGGGGCCATGACGTTCAGGAAGTCGGTGAAACTCAACCCCGACCGGCTGGCGATGATGATGTTCGGCGGGTCGCCGACCAGGGTTGCCGCGCCACCGATGTTGGACGCCATGACCTCGGCGATCAGAAACGGGATCGGCGGCACGCCGAGCCGCTCGCACACCAGCAGCGTCACCGGCGCCACCAGCAGCACGGTCGTGACATTGTCCAGCGCCGCCGACACCACGGCGGTCACCACCACCAGGATCACCATGATCGGGAACGGACGGCCCCGAGCCTTCTTCGCGCTCCAGATCGCCAAGTACTCGAACAGGCCGGTGCGTTTCAGCACTCCGACGATCAGCATCATCCCCAGCAACAGGAAAATGACGTTCCAGTCGATGCCCGCCTCTTCGGAGAAGAACGCATGCTCGGCATC
Source organism: Micromonospora sp. NPDC005194 (assembly GCF_040608335.1). Taxonomy (NCBI): domain Bacteria; kingdom Bacillati; phylum Actinomycetota; class Actinomycetes; order Micromonosporales; family Micromonosporaceae; genus Micromonospora; species Micromonospora sp. NPDC005194. Next base: position 55,577 of record NZ_JBEXIA010000016.1, read on the forward strand.
GGTCGCCCCGATCGCCAACATGATCGACGCGCCGCCCAGGGCCACCGCCACCCGGTTGATCTTCTCGGTTGCGATCAGGACGTAGGCGGCGGCGAACACGGCCACCGCGATCCAGGCCAGGATGCTCATTCGGCGCTTCTCCGGTTCTGGTCAGCCGTTATCGCAACGCCGACCAGGCTTCCCGGCACACCTGAGATCAACCTATCAGCCTGGGCGATCGGCAACGGTGTGGTGTGCCGGCCCGGCCGGCCCGCAACCGCACCGCACCACCTGTTCATCGACGACAACCGACGTTGGCTGGAGTGGGCGACCCGGAGCGTCGTAAGGGTTCCGAAAGGGTTCGCGACCAGTTCGACGGCTGCGGGGGTCGTACGCTGCGGGGGTGGGGAAATGGATCTTCCGGTCGCGAGTGGCCTGGGCCGGTCTCGCCTCCGCTGTCCTCGTGGCGGCTCTGGCCCTCTACTGGTTCCAACCGTGGAAGCTGTTCACCGACACGTACGTCGACGAGGCGGTTCCCCCCGTGGGGACCACGTCGACCGCGCCCACTCCCGCGTCGGCGGCTCCGGCGGCGACACCAGCCGGGAACGCGATCCTGACCGCCGGCGAGTTCGTCACCCATGAGCACCGGACGACCGGCAGTGCCGAGATCCACCGGCTCGCCGACGGGCGCCACCAGCTCGTCATCCGGAACCTGAGTACGTCGAGCGGGCCGGACCTGCGAGTGTGGCTGACCGACCAACCGGTCACCCTCGGCAAGGCCGGGTGGCGGGTGTTCGATGACGGCGAATGGGTCGAACTGGCCAGGCTCAAGGGCAATCAGGGCAACCAGGTGTACGAGATACCGGCATCGGTTGACCCCCGCGACTTCCGGAGCGTCTCCATCTGGTGCAAGCGATTCGCCGTCTCCTTCGGCGCGGCCGACCTCAGGGCCGTCTGACGTCGCCGGGCTGCCCGTTGCGACGCCGGCATAGGCGGCGTCGCAACGGCGCACACCCCCGGCGCCGGTCACCAGCTCGGTACCGGGGGTGCGGGCCACCGTGGATCGGTCGTCGCGGCGAGACGAGCGTCAGACGGCCGTGCGCGACCACTGCTGGTTGGCGCCGGTGTTGCACGGATACTGCTTGAGGATCACGCCGTCCGCCGTCGATGCGGCCGGTACGTCCACGCACTTGCCGCTGTGCCGGGCGCGGAGTTGGAAGTAGCTGCCGTTGGCGACCATCTGGAATTGCTGGTTGGTGCCGGTGCCACAGGTGTACTGGACGAGTTCGGCGCCGTCGGCGGTCGAAGCGCTCACCACATCGAGGCACTTTCCGCTGTGTCGGCTGATGATGCGCCAGTAGCCACTGCCGGCGTCCTGGAACTGCCACTGCTGCCACGCGTTGCCGCCGTACGTGTACTGGCCGACCCGCGCGCCGTTGTCGGTGTTCGGTTGCTGGACGTCCATCGCCTTGCCACTGTGCCGCACGTTGATCCGGTAGAACGTTCCCGTCGTGGGCGGAGGCGTCGTCGGACCACCGTCGATGGTGTCGCCCCAGGCGTACCGGATCCGGTCGGCGCCGGAGGTGTTGCGAACGGTCAGGCTGAGGTTGGTGCCGCTGCCGCCGAGGGCGAACATCGAGTACCAGTCGTATCCGATGGTGCCCGGCTTGCCGCCGAGGGCGGGCCAGTAGGTGCCGCCCATCTGGTTGTCGCGCATGACCTGGGCCATCGCGCGGATGTAGCGCACGAAGTTGTCGGTGCTGCCCGCGTCGGCGTAGTTGCGGCCGTCGTTCATGGGAGCGCCGAACTCGGTCGCGACCGCGCGGGAGGCGCAGTTGCCCAGGCGGGTCTGGATGTGGCTGCGGAAGGCGTCGTAGGTCATCGCGCCGTAGAAGAACGCGTAGTAGTGGAAGGACAGCAGGGTCGAGTTGAAGCGGGTGTCGTTGCAGATGTCGCGCAGATCCTGGCTGAAGCCGGTGCCACCGATGAGCACCCGGCCGGGCACCGCCGAGTAGTGGTAGCTCAGCCAGTTCGCCGCGACGTCGCGCCACTCCGCCGAGCTGTAGCCGTGCGGCTCGTTCATCGGCTCGAAGTAGACGTTGGTGTTCGAGCCGTACGTGTTGGTCACCGTGGACCACATCGCGTTCCACGCGGCGAGGTTCGTGATCCTGCCGCCGGAGGCCGCGCCGTCCTCCCAGTAGGCGAGGATGACTTTGAACCCGCGGGCGGTCGCGGCGTCGATGGCGCCGCGGTACGCCTCCCACCACGCCGTTCCCACCGTGTGGGTGTTGATGGGCAGCCGGACGGTGTTGACCCCCATGGTGGAAGCCATGCTGTCGTAGAGGGCATTGGCCTTGGCCCGCACCGTCGCGTTGCTGTCGGACGAGCTGAGGCCCTGCACGACGAGCGGGCCGGTGCTGAAGTTGTCACCCAACACGGCCCAGTTCATGCCGCGAAACTGGCTGGTGGCGGCGGTGGCCGGCGACGACGTGACGACGACGATGCCAACCAGCGCGGTCATCGCGCTCACCAGAGCGATCAGAAGTCGGCGCAACGACCGGGTGCTCCGCGACGCGTGTCCGTGCGACAGCCTTTTGCGTTTCATGACAGGTCCAATCGGTGTGGGGAGACGGTCGGCGTTCAGGTGGTCACGCGGAAGGTGGCGTCGGCACGGCTCTGCGCATCGGAGAGCGGGTCGAGCCGGAGCAGGTAGTTGTAGTGCCGGATGTAGCGGTCCGGGTGGCTGTATGCCTGGAAGGACGTCCACGAGGAGTTGGCGACGCCGGCGACCTGCCGGAAGGTGGCGTCGGCGGCGAAGGTGGCGGTGCCGTCGTTGGCTTCCAGCCGGAAGTCGAACCCGTAGTGGCGCAGGTAGTAGCCCGGATAGTTGACCGACTGGATGGAGACCGTGCCGGAGCCGGCCAAGCCGGGCACCAGCCGCCACTGACCGTCCTGCGCGGGGCTGACGTTCGGGTCGATGCGGACGTCGTAGTCGTAGTGCCGCACGAACCGGTCCTGGAGGTTGTACGACTGGATCCGGTTGACTGCCGTGGTGGGCCAGCGGGCGAGCACGCGGTTCTGCTCGGCGGCGGTCAGGTTGAGGATCGAACCGTGCCGTTTCCTGGTGCCGCCCATGTCGTACGAGCCGGACGCCGGCAGCCGGAAGCTGGCCGGGCTCGACGGATTGGTGGTCAGGACGGGCAGGTAGCCGCGCCCGCTGGCGTACTGGTCGAGGTAGAGAACCCACTCGTTACGGGCGTTGAACCGCATCCACATCGGGCCCTCGACCTGGGAGCCCGTCAGCCCGATGCCCGACAGGTTCCCGAGGGTCGTCCAGGTGCCGAGGATGGAGTTGCTGCCTTCGAGGGTGATCTGGCCGTCGCGGGAGGCCCGGACGTAACGGTAGGCGCCCGCACCGGCCGGCACCTCGACGATCTGGGTGTCGATGATCTCCTGGCTGCCAGACCGGCTGAGGTAGACCTGCGGCGTGGTGATGCTGCGGAAGTCCGCCGTGCGCGCGTAGTAGATGCGGTGCTTGGTCACCCCGTTGAGCGGGACGTTCGTCGCCCAGTAGAGGACGTAGTCGCCGGTGGCCGGGTTCCAGATCGCCTCCGGAGCCCAGGCGTTGCGTCCGTCCGCGATGGGGCCGGCGACGTTCAGCAGCCACGGCGCGGACCAGGTGACCAGGTCGGTGGACTCCCACACGACGAGGTTGCGGCTGCCGTTGTTGACCGCTGTCGACCAGTCCTGGCCGCAGCCGATGCACAGGTCCGTGGCGATGATCCAGTACCGGTCACCGGCGGGCGAGCGAACCAGAGCGGGGTCGCGGACGCCGCGGGTGCCGACTGTGGATCGCAGCACGAGCCCGCCGTTGTTGAGGTCCGTCCAACGCAGGCCGTCGGCGCTGTGGGCGAGGTAGATCTGTTGACCGGTCGAGGACTCGCCGGTGAAGTGCGCCATCAGGTAACCGACGGCCGGGTCGAGCGCGACCGCTGCCTTCGGCGTCGCCACCGACCAGGTGGTGAAGAGCAGGCACGCGGCGAGCGACACCGCGTAGAGCCGGGCGAGGACTCTCGACATGGGTCCTTCTCCTTCGCGGAGGGGCGGGCGACAACACCCCGAGCCGACCTACATGTGAGCGTTAACAGCTCCGAGGGGACGCGACCCAGGGCCGCGCGGTGGGGAGCGGTGGGTAGCGTGCCGTGCCGGTGTCGCCGGCGAGGCAGACGCCATGTGTCCAGATCATTAAGTACGTGTTGCGGACAAGTGTTAGCGATCGCAACTGGAGTGTCAAGGCATCGAAGATGCTCGTTCGACTTGACCGAACAGAGCGCCCCGAGGGGTGGATCCACCCGGCGGGCCGACGCCGCATCGATCGCGGACGTCATACGTCACATCATTATGCTAGTCTATGTGTTGCGTGGCTCACCGCCGGCCGTCGGTTCGGCGACCAGAACCGGCCGCCGCGGCGTCGGCACGGCCCTCGACGGTCTACGAAGGGCCGCCGCGCGGGTTCCTCGCCGACCGGTGACGCCCCACGCCCACACCACCAATGGAAGTTCGTCCACCACAAGGAGGCGCAGCTGTGCCACTTCGCAAACTCTCCGGCCCCTGGATCGGGGCCGCCATGGCTGTCCTGGTTCTCGTCGCCGTCGGGGCGTACATCATCGTGGCTGGCGGATCGGCGGCCGCCGCCACCACCGCCGGCTGCGGCAAGGCGCCCGGACTGAACAGCGGCACCCACACGATCCAGAGCAGCGGAAAGAGCCGCAGCTTCATCCTTCGGCTGCCCGACAGCTACAACAACACCTATGCCCACCGACTGGCGTTCGGGTTCCACTGGCTGGGTGGCACCGCCGATCAGGTGGCGTCGGGCGGCACCGACGGAGCGGCGTGGGCCTACTACGGCATGCTCTCCCAGTCGAACAACACCACGATCTTCGTTGCCCCGCAGGGCATCAACAACGGCTGGGGCAATTCCAACGGTGAGGATGTGACCTTCACCGACGACATGGTCCGCGTCATCGAGAACGCCCTCTGTGTCGACACGACGCAACTCTTCTCGGTGGGATTCAGCTACGGCGGCGCGATGAGCTACTCGTTGGCGTGTTCCCGGCCCACCGTGTTCCGTGCGGTCGCGGCGATCGCGGCGCCCGGGGCGATCAGCGGCTGCAGCGGCGGCACCCAGCCAGTGGCGTACCTGGGGATCCACGGCGTCAACGACAACATCCCGAACGGACGGGCGCTGCGCGACAGGTTCGTCCGGAACAACGGTTGCGCCGCGCAGAACCCGCCCGAGCCGGCGCCGGGTAGCCGGACCCACATCACCACCGCCTACTCGTGTCCGGCCGGATATCCGGTGGTCTGGGCCGCGTTCGACGGCGGCCACCAGCAAGGTCCGGTGGACGGCTGTGCCGGCTGTGAGAGCGGCGCGCGGAGCTGGGTCAAGCAGGAGGTGTGGAGGTTCTTCACCCAGTTCGGCTCGACCGTGCCGCCCACCACTCCCCCGCCCACCACGCCCCCGCCGTCGAGCCCACCGCCCGGCCAGCAGAACGTGCTGATCGCGGGTAGCCAGTCCGGCCGGTGCATCGACATCCCCAACTCCAGCACCACCAACGGAACCCGCGCGCAACTGTGGGACTGTCACGGTCGCACCAACCAGCGCTGGACCCACACCGCGAGCCGCACCCTGACCGTCTACGGCAACAAGTGCCTCGACGCCAGCGGAGCGGGAAGCAGCAACGGCACCGCGGTCATCATCTGGGACTGCAACGGCCAACCCAACCAGCAGTGGAACCTGAACGCCAACGGCACCATCACCGGAGCCCAGTCGGGGCTCTGCCTCGACGCCGTCAGTTCCGGCACCGCCAATGGGACGCAACTGCACCTCTGGGCCTGCCACGGGGGCGCCAACCAGCAGTGGAGCACGCGCGCCTAGTGCCGCCTCAGGCAACGCTGAGCCTGTCGGAGACGCGCCGCTCGGGTCCTTTCCCGGGCGGCGCGTGGCCGTCCGGCTGTCCGGGTGGCCGAGTGGGGCAGCCATCGCTACAGGCCCACACTGCGCAGGGTCGGTACGGTCTGACCCACCCAGGCGAGCGCGGCGTCCTCGCGGGCGCCCTGGGTGCGTTGTGTGCCGGCCAGGAACCACAGGAAATAGGTGGTGTAGCCGGGCGCGCTGACCACTGTGTGGTACCCCTCGGGCATCATCTGCATCACATGCTCGCGGATGGTGACGTTCTCCTCGTACCCGTCGTCGGTGTAGACCCGGCTGATGCCGAACCCGTCCGCCGGGTTGACGCGGTAGTAGTACATCTCCTCGTGCGCAGCCTCGGCGGGCAGGTCGTCGACCTTGTGCCGGTGTGGCGGGTAGGTGCTCCAGTTACCCGAGGGCGTGTAGGTCTCGCCGACGATGAGCCGGCGGGCGGGCAGGTCCGGTTGCGAGACTTCGGTGAGGATCTGGTGGTAGGTACGGCCGAAGTTGGCCGCTCCCCAGCGGCCTGTCACGACCTGCTCCGGTGCGATGACATAGGGGTCGGTGGTCAGCTCGCTGGGGGCGCTGGGGAGGGCGATCTCCACGGCGGTGACCGCCTCGACGGTCACCGAGGAGCCGGCCGGGATGTAGACCGAGTGCGGCTTGCCGGAGAAAACGTCCGGTCGCTGGCCGACCTGCGGGAAGTGGCGGCCGGCGACGGTGAAGCTGGCCGTGCCACCGAGGATGACGGCCAGGATCTCCCGGTCACCGGACTCGCCGGTCCAGGACTCGCCGGCCGACAGCCGCAGCAGGGTGAAGTCCAGCAGACGGCAGGGATTGAAGGGCAGCGTGTTCCGGCCGTCGACGGCGGGAATCGCGCAGTGGTAGCGGTAGTCCATGGTCACCTTTCGGAGGATGCGGACGGTGCGGGTCGATCGCGGTGGTCACCAGGGGCTGGCCCAGCCAGGGATCGTGGCGCGGGTGAGGGCTTCCAGATAGAAGTAGTCGCCCCACAGCGTTCCCTCGTCGACGCCGATGCCCTTGGGTTTGTCGTAGACGCCGTGCAGGATCAGCGCGTTCGAGACCGGATGGCCACCGGTGGAGTAGTGGACGATGAGCGAGCGCAGGATCTCCGCGGCGGCTGTCCGGTACCGGTCGGCGCTGGCCGTGTCGGTAAGGCCGTCTGCCAGTTCGACCAGGCCGCAGGCGGCGATGGCCGCGGCCGAGCTGTCCCGCTCCTGGCCGCTGCCGTCGCCGAACTCCAGATCCCAGTACGCGACGTGGTCCTCGGGCAGGTGGGCGAGGAATCGGTCGGCGCAGGTCCTCGCGGCGGCAAGCAGCGCCGGGTCGCCGACGTGCCGGTGGTTGAGGCTGAACCCGTAGATGCCCCATGCCTGCCCACGCGCCCAGCAGGAGTGGTCGGAGTGGCCCTGTTCAGTCTCCCCGCGTAGCGGCGCACCGCTGTCCGGGTCCCAGTAGAAGGTGTGGAAGGTGGTGCCGTCCGGACGCAGGATGTGCTGGCGAAGCTGAGCGGTGTGCCGGCGGGCCGCGGCGGCGTAGCGGTCGTCGCCGGTGGTCTGGCTGGCCCAGAAGAGCAGCGGCGTGTTCATGAGGCTGTCGATGATCGTGCGGCCACGTTGGCGGGGGTCGTTCAGGTCGCCCCAGGCCTGGATGATTCCGGCGGGTTCGAGGACGCGCGTCATCAGGTGGTCGGCGGCGGCGAGAGCGGCGCCTCGGGCCCGCGCGTCGCCGGTACGGCGGGCCGCGGTGACGCAGGCGAGGGTGTAGAGGAACCCGAGGTCGTGGGTGTCCAGGTCGATGCCGCGGGTCATCCGGGCCGCGAAACTGTCCACGTGGGAGAGCGCGGCCCGCCGGTGGCGCTCCGCACCGGTCAGATCATGTGCCAGCCAGAGCATCCCGGGCCAGAAGCTGGTGGTCCAGCCGACGTTGGCGCCCTCGGGCTGGCCTCCGCTCGCTGGCCGGAGCGGGTAGCGGTTGGCGGCGGTGGTGTCCGCGGGGTACCGGTCGCCGAAGGTGACGATGTTCGCGTCGACCGTGCGTATCGCGGCGGCCACCGCGGCCGCCGTGGCTTCTGCGTCGGAGCTGGGACGGACGTCGGTCGCCGTCATGGATGCTGTTCTCCCTCGTGGGTACGGTCCGGTGCCGGGCAGGTGCGTTGTCGGCGTCCCGGCTCGGTGGCCGGAACGCGGTGCTCAGGTGCTCTGCGGTGCGGTCGCCGGTGGGTCGAGGGCGGCGCGCAGGGTGAAGCGGCTGTTGGCCCATACGACGTAGAGCAGTGGCGCGGCGGCGAGGCCGAGCGCGATCGCGGGACGGGCCGCCAGGATCTGTGCGAGCAGCACGAGGACGAGGAGAGACACGGCGGTGAGGTACCACCGGCGCACCGCCAGATACACGCAGGCGCGGGCCACCTCACGCAACCGCGCGGTGGGTCGCTCGGCGACGGTCACCAACCCCAGCAACGTGGTAGCGACGGTGAGGACGATCAGGGTCGCCAGCACCGGCAGGGCGAGTGCCCCGACCCGGTGGCCCCACGCGGCGCGGGCGTCGACGGCGAGCACGACCAGGGCAGCCACGGCTGCCGCCGTCCAGAGCATCGCCGGCCGGGCGGTGGCTCGCCAGGCGCGGCCATAGGTGCGCAGCACGCCGCCGGTGTCGCCGGCCGAATAGGCGGACATGACCGCGAAGACCGCACAGAGCCCGGGCGCGCAGAGCGGGGCGGTCAGCGCGTACAGCGGCCAGGAGCGCGCCGCCTCGGTGGTGAACGCGAGCGTCACCAGTGGCAGGCAACCGAGCACCAGCAGCAGGTTGCTGACGAGCGCGACGTAGATCCCGTCGAAGACGGCGGCGATGGTGTTGTGGCGCGAACGCATGGGCCTCAACCCTTCAGTCCGGTCGTGGCGATGCCCTCGATGAAGTAGCGCTGGCCGAGCAGGAAGATGACAGCGACGGGCAGCACCGACAGCACGGAGCCCGTCATGATCAGTGCGTACTCGGCGTTGTACTGGGAGATGAAGGTGTTGAGACCCAACTGGATGGTGCGCAGCTCCGGACTGCGCAGGTAGATGAGCGGGCCGAGGTAGTCGTTCCAGGTGGTCACGAACGTCAGCAGGGCCAGGCTGGCCAGCGCCGGTCGGGACAGCGGCAGCATGATCCGTCGGTAGATGCCGAACTCGCTGAGCCCGTCCACCCGCGCCGACTCGCTCAGCTCCTCGGGGATCGTCTCGTAGAACTGCTTCATCAGGAACACGCCGAACGCGCCGAACGCCTGTAGCGCGACGATCGACCACAGCGTGTTCGACAACTGCAACTTCGACATGAGGATGAACTGCGGAATCATGTACGACTGCCAGGGCACCGCGATCGTCCCGACGTACGCCAGGAAGAGCGCGTTGCGGCCGGGAAAGCGGACCCGGGCGAAGCCGTAGGCGGCGAAACTGCCGGTCACCACCTGGAGGAGGCTGACGACCACCGACAGCAGCAGCGTGTTTCCCAACCAGGTCGTCATGTCCGAGCGCTGCCAGATGTCGAGGTAGTTTCGCCACACCACGGGATCAGGGAGCCAGGTGATCGGGATGGTGAAGACGTCGCTGTTGGTTTTCAACGACGCCACCACCATCCAGTAGAACGGCAGCAGCAGCGCGGCCGCCGCGAGCACGAGGGTGGCGTACCCGACGAGCCGCCAGCCCCGGGACCGGACCGGTCGGCCGGGCGCGCTGCGGTTGCGGGGCGCGGCGACGGCCGGGGTGGGCAGGGAGAGGTCGGTCGCGGTCATCAGCTGTTCCTCCGCTTGTTGACCATGAACTGGATGACCGTGATGCTGAAGCAGATGGTGAACAGGACGATGGAGACCGCCGAGGCGTAGCCGAACTGGTTCTCCTCGAAGCCCTTCTGGTAGATGTACTGCGAGAGCACCAGTGTCGACTGGCCCGGCCCGCCGCCGGTCATCACGAGGATGAGGTCGAAGACCTTGAAACTTTCGATGGTGAGCAGCACTGTGACGAAGAAGGTGGTGTGTCGTAACCCGGGGAGGGTCACGTGCACGAACCGCTGCCACGGTGAGGCGCCGTCGGTCTCGGCCGCTTCGTAGAGCTGGGCCGGGATGGTCTGCAGGCCGGCCAGGAACAGCAGCATGTAGTAACCCATGTACCGCCAGGTGCCGACGATGATGACCGCAGGCATCGACCAGGTCGACGACGTGGTCCAGCCCGGCGCATTGTCCACCCCGACGACACCGAGGAGGGCGTTGATCGGGCCGTACTCCGGGCTGAACAGCTGGTTCCAGACGATCGCGATCGCCACGATCGAGGTGATGTAGGGAAAGAAGGCGACGGTGCGGAAGAACCGTACGCCGCGCAGTTTGCGGTTGAGCAGCAGCGCCAGCCCGAGTGCCGCCGCGAGGGTCAGCGGGATGTGGAAGACCGTGTAGTAGACGGTGTTGCGCAAAGCGGTCCAGAAGCTCGCGTCGCCCCACATTCGCCGGAAGTTGGCGGTGCCGGTCCACTCGGCCACCCCGAAGACGTTCCAGTTGGTGAAGGCCACGTAGAACAGCACGACGACGGGGAGCAGGGTGAGCACGGCGAAGCCGACGAAGTTGGGCAGGATGAACGACCAGCCGGCGACAGTGTTGCGCGACACCAGCCACCGGTTCCTGGGTCTCGTGCGCGGCAATGTTGCCATAGGGAGTCTCCGGAAGCGTTCGGCATGGTGGCGGGACCGGCGTGCGACGGAGGCGCGCCGGACCCGCCAACAGCTCACTGGTTGAGGACCTCGTTCTTGGCACGGGTCTGCGCCTTGCTCAGCTCCGCGTCGACGCCCTTGCTGTCGGAGAGGATCGCCGAGTGCGTCTCGTTGAGGAGGTTCTGCAGGCCGGCGGTGTGCTTCGACACCGGGTTCTCCGGCTTGATGGTGTGCGTGGTGTAGGCGAACTTCGACAGGTCGTCCCGCGGTACGCCGTCCAGCCCGAACAGCGTCGCGGTGACCGCGTCGGTGACCTGGGCCGGGGTGATGCCGATCGCGGCCAGCGCCTTGCCGGCATCCGGGCCGGCCGCGTACTGGAGGAAGGCCTTGGTCGCGGCGGTCTTGGACTTGCTGATCTTCGGGTTGATCCCCAGGCCGGTCGGGTCACCGAAGGTGACAGGCGTGGCGGAGGTGCCGGTGGTGGACTTGTCGAACTGCGGCGCCGGAGCAATCCCCCACTGGAACGTGTCGGCGTCACCGCTCTGTCGCTGGTTGAGCAGCGTGGCCACGTACCAGGTGCCCATCAGCAGCATCGCCGACTGCTGCTTGCCGAACTGCGCCTGGTAGGTGAGTTTGTTGGTCTTCGCGGTGCCGAAGGTCGGCTGCGCGCCGGCCGCCTGCAGGTCCAGTGACCGCTCGTAGTACGGCTTCAGGTAGCCGAAGTCCCCGGAGAGCAGGTCCGCGTTGGGGGTCTGGGCGAGCGCGAATCCCTGCACTGTCGACTGGAAGGTGTGCTGGTACGCGCCGGTCGCGTTCGAGCCGGCCCCCTTCAGCCCGGTGTGCAGCCGCTTCGCCGCGTCGGTGTAGTCGTCCCAGGTCCAGCTGCCGTCCGGCGGCGCCACCTTCGCCTTTGCGAACAGGTCCTTGTTGTAGAACAGCACCCACGAGTCCTGCCGGTACGGCACCGCGTACGCCTTGCCGTCCACCTGGTACGACGAGAGCGCCGGCACCGAGTCGAGACCGGCGGTGACGTCGGAGACATCGAGCAGCTGTCCACCGCTCTGGTACGTGTAGAAGTTCTTGAGGTTCTTCATCACGTAGACGTCCGGGGCGGTGCCGGCGGCCAGGTCCGTGATCATCTGGGTGTCGTAGTCGTTGCCTGGGGCGTACTCCTTGAGCTCCACCGTCACGTTCGGGTGGGTCGCCTTGAAGCCGTCGGCGAGCGTCTTGAACTCGGGCGTGGACGACAGACTCCAGCCAGCTAGGGTGATCGTCACCGGGGCATTGGGGTCGACTGGCTCGTCTCCGCCGCCGCAACCGGCGAGAACAAGCGTCAGGGCCGTCGCAGCGCTGATGACGGCCGGTATCGCACGCTTCATCCCTCTCTCCTTAGGTCAAGGGGCCCGGACGGGCCCGCACTGCTACCAGGACGCCTGGGTGGGCCTGGCATGCTCGGTGTCCAGACGGGTCGACGTGCCGATCCCGTCGGGCCAGTCGACCGCCAGGTGGAGACCGCGGCCGTCCTCGTCGGCCACGGCCTGGCCTACCTGCCCCACCGTGGCTGCCGGCACCGCGGACAGCTCGATGAAGGCGGCGACCCAGTCGCCCGGCCGGACGGGGTGGTCCAGCCAGGGCACTACCAGCCCGCCGGCCAGGGGCCCGCCGTGCGCAAGGGCGGTGGCACCGGCCGTTCCGTCCCCGCGAACGCTGTCGAGCCTGCTGGTCAGGCCGGCCCCGGTCAGGGCCACCGCCCGTTCGCCAACGGTTGCCGTCGCATCCCCGGCAATGGCCCAGCCGCCGATCCGCAGCCGCAGCGCAGCCGCTTCGACGCCGTCGGCGAGGTCGTCGACGCGGGTCAGACGTAGTTCCCAGGGGCCACGGACCAGCGAATACACAGTGAGGTGCCCGGCCGGTCGGGACCGGCCCACGCGGCCGCCGCCGTGATCGCGCTGACCCGGATCCGGGTCGACCCAGTGGGCGAGGGCACGTGACCCGGCCACGCCCACGCCGTCGGTGTCGACGTGCACGGTCAGCAGGCGCATGCCGGCGCGGTGGGTGACCTGGCCCGCGTGGTCGACGAGAGTGACGGACTGGTCGAGCGGGCTGGCCCAGCCGCTGTCGTCGAGGACGGGGCTGGTGGCGGTGGAGTAGCCCAGTCGCGCGTAGAGCGGGGAATCTGAGACGGTGGCGCCCTCTACGGCGTGGTCGGTGCCGTGATTGATGACCCGGACGATGCCGTCGGCACGGGTGCCGGAAACCAGCCAGCCTGGCGCGTGCACCGCCCGCACCGCGTCCCGCTCCTCGACTGGCAGCGGCTCCTCGGAGGCCGTCCACACCGGATGTTCGGCGGGTAGCGCGATGCCGAGCAGGCCCTTGCTGGCCCAGTAGGGCGAGCCCGGTCCGGAGTACGACTGCGCCAGTCGCGGCCACGACCGGTGCCAGCCGAGGGTGAGCAGACCTCGTTCGTCCAGGGCCCCGTTGGCGACGAAGTGGCGCACGATGCGGGTGGCCGCGCGACGCAACTGGCCGAGGCTGACCGAGGGCACGCCGGCGATCGCGCCGACCCAGAACGGCGCCGCCGCGGCGAAGCGGTAGATCAGGCTTCGCCCCTGGATCAACGGTGACCCGTCGGCGCCCACGAGCGTGACCGCGTCGCCCAGGAAGCGGTCGAGGCTGGCCAGGTCCCGATCGCGGCGCTGCTCGGCCAGGTCCGCGGCGCCGGCCATTCGGGCCCACAGCGTCGGATACAGGTGCAGGGCCCAGCCCACATAGTGGTCGTACGCGCGGTGCGGCCCGTCGGACATCCAGCCGTCCCCGCGGGCGAAGCCGTCGTGCGTGCTCAGGTCCGCGGCCATCTCGTCGATCGAGTACGGCCCACCCACCGAACGCAGGAACGTCTGTACGACCAGCCGGAACCACACCCAGTTGATCTGTGGATACGTGTCGTCGCCGACCGCCGGGCGCAGGTAGTCGACTACCCGCTCGTGCACCGCGGACGGCATCCGGTCCCAGATCCACGGGCGGGTCATGTCCAGGACCAGCGCGATGGAGGCGGCTTCCACCTTCGCCTGGGGGTGTTCGTCCAAGCGCACCCAGCGGTCGGGGGAGCTCGGATCGGTGCCGGCGGCGATGCCGGCCGCGTACCGGTCGACGAGCTCGTCCATGCCCACTCCCCTGGCCCCCGCGATGCGGAAGCCGGCCAGGAGGAAAGTGCGGGCGAAACCCTCGAGGCCGTCGACGGCCCGCCCGTAACCGCCCTTTCGCCCGGGAAGACTGACGAGAGCGTGACCGGGCGACGCGAACGGCCGGACCGCGGCGAGCATCCGGTCGGCGAGGGCCAGCCAGTCGTCCCGGCTCCAGGTCGCGGCATCCGAGGCCGTCCCCGGCGTTGACCGGCCGGCCGTCCTGGACGTCATCCCAGATCCTGTCGCATCGATCCGTCTCCATGGAATGTGGCGAGCGGCGCGTTGCCCGGAATGTGACGCTCCGGCATCCGCAGTGTTTCCGAAGTAAAACGCTCACATCAGAGCAAGTCAATGCTGTTCTCAAACCAGACGAACACATACGATCAAAAGGACACACGCCGTCACCGGGATCGACGGCGGCCGGAGCTACCGATGCCTGCCCACAAAACGGTCACACACCCCCTAATCATCCGGTCGAAGACCGGACCTCCGGCCCGTGACCCGGTCGACCCCCGCCGCACAGCGGACTCAGCGACGCCAGCAACGCCACAACTGATCTGATACGATCAGAATCGCTCACAGCTGCTCGGTCGGCCCGAGGGCCATAGCCGTCGCGCGCAGCCGCGTTCAACCCGGTCGGCAAGCTCGTCGTCACGGCGCGATACCTTTCGCCGCACGAAGCGTTCCTCGGAGGTCCCCATGACCAAGGACAGTCCTGTCGTCGCCACGGCGGAGACTTCCCGCGCGCCGCTTCAGGTCGCCCGCCGCCAGCAACTGTTGGCAGCCCTGCAACGCGACGGCTCGATGCGCATCTCCGACCTGTCGCACGTGCTGGGCGCCGCGCCGGTCACCATCCGGCGCGACATCGCGGAGCTCGCCGCCGAAGGGTTGGTTCGCCGGGTCCACGGTGGAGTCGCTCTGATCCTGCCGGACGACGTCCCGGCAGCCGAGGAGCCGCCCGACGCTGGCCTGAACCCGCTCGTCGGGCGCGCGGTCGGCATGCTCGTGCCCTCATTGGACTACTACTGGCCGGACGTGGCGCGCGGTGTCGAGGGCGCCGCCCGCGAGCTGGACATGCGTGTGGTACTGCGCGGCTCCTCGTACGACACCGAGGACGACCAGCCGCAACTGGCACGCCTGGTGGGGCGGATGGACGTGGACGCGCTGATCATCGCGCCGAGCATGGACGCGCCGACCGCCGAGCGCACCATCGAGTGGCTCGACCAGGTCGGCGTCCCGGTCGTCCTGCTGGAACGCACCGCCACGGTAGGCAGCCATCACGCTGTCATGGAGTCGGTGGTCACCGACCATGCGCTCGGTGCCGCCATGGCCGTACGCCACCTCACCTCGCTCGGACACCGCAAGGTCGGCCTGGTACTCGACGCCAACAGCCCCACCAGTCAGCACGTGCGGCGTGGCTGGCTCGACGCCACGACCGAGTGCGACCTCGACTCGAACGCGACAGTGGTGGCCGTGGTACCCGACACACGGTCACCGGAGCGGGACACGGTGCTCGACAACGTGCTCGACCGGTGCCAGGCGACCGGGACGACGGCCCTGCTGGTGCACGCCGACGCCGAGGCGATCGCGCTGGTGCAACACTGCGAGGAGCGGCACCTGTCCGTTCCCGGCGACCTCTCCATCGTGGCGTACGACGACGAGGTCGCCGGGCTCTTCAGCCCGCCGCTGACCGCGGTCCGACCGCCGCGACGCTCGATCGGACGGGCTGCCGTGCGTCTCGTCGCCGACCGGCTCGCCGACCCCGACCGCCCCACCCACCGGATCGTCATCAGCCCATCGCTGCGGGTCCGGGGGTCGACCGCGCGGCCACCCGCGTAAGGGGGCTTCCAGTCCCCGCCTCGGGAACGTTCAGCCAGTCGAAGACGCGCCGCTCGGGTCAGGTCCCGAGCGGCGCGTCGCTGTGCGGTCGCGGTAGGAGACGGCCGCTGCTCGGCTGATCCGTAACAGGCCCGAAACTACCGGTTGAGAATCCTGGAACATTCTGCGAGCCTGAGAACCATCGATCGCTGTGAACGTTAACATGATCCACTCAGCTCTGGAGGCGCCGCACGCGACCGTCAGGCCCACCCCCAGAAAATCAGCAGGATTTCCCGGAACCGTCCCGCCGGGCGTACCCGATTCCGAACACCCACTACTTCCGGAACAGCCGCGATAGTTGCGGCTCTGGTCGTGTCGCTGCTGCCCAATCTCAGCTCCGGCGGCGACTACGGTCTGCTGCCGTACCGGCCGGGTCTGCTGACGCTGCAACGCTGACGATCGGACAGCGCCGGGGCGGGCAGGTTCGGCCCCCGACCGAACCCGCCCGCCCCGCACTCATCCACCACCAGGAGGTACCGACAGTGCGAGGACCCGCAGACCACCCCCCGCCCTCGGGCGACACCCATGCCGACCGAGTGTCCTTCCGGTCTCGCGGACGGCTGCTCAAGCTCGCCGCGGCCGGGATCGCCGCCGCGGTCGGGTTGTTCACCATGACTGTGGCGACCGGGTCGGCGTCGGCCGCCGACAACCCGTACCAGCGGGGCCCGGACCCCACGGCGGCCAGCGTCACCGCCGTGAACGGCCCCTTCGCCAACACCTCGGTCAGCGTCCCGACCGGGTACGGCTTCAACGGCGGCCGGATCTACTACCCGACCGACACGAGCCAGGGCACCTTCGGGGCCATCGCGATCTCGCCGGGTTACACCGCGTTGTTCTCCGCCGAGCTGGCCTGGATGGGACCGTGGCTGGCCTCCCACGGCTTCGTCGTGATCGGCATCGAGACCAACAGCCGCAACGACTTCGACACGGCCCGCGGCACCCAGTTGCTCGCCGCGCTGGACTACCTGACGCAGCAGAGCCCGGTACGCGACCGGGTCGACCCCAACCGGTTGGCGGTCGCCGGTCACTCCATGGGCGGCGGTGGCGCGCTGAGCGCGGCCAGCCGGCGCCCGTCGTTGAAGGCCGTGGTCGGCATCGCGCCCTACTCGCCGTCGTCGAACCTGGCCAACGACCGGGTGCCTACCATGATCTTCGCTGGGCAGGCGGACACGGTGGTCACCCCGTCCTACGCCACCGGCCTCTACAACAGCCTCCCGAGCACGACGGAGAGTGTCTACGTGGAGGTCGCCGGCGCGGACCATGGGTTCATGGTCGGACGGTCGAACCCGGTGATGGTCCGGACCATGCTGCCGTTCGTCAAGATGTTCCTCGACAACGACGCCCGGTACAGCCAGTTCCTCTGCCCGCTGCTGGACTCCAGCGGCGTGGTCACCTACCGCAGCACCTGCCCGCTGCTGCCGTCGACGCCGACCAGCCCGACGCCGACCACCACCCCGACGAGCACCCCGACACCGACCCCCACCACTCCGCCCACCACTCCGCCGCCGGGCTCGGCCAGCCAGATCATCGGCGCGCAGTCCGGTCGGTGCGTCGACGTACCGAACGCCTCCCGCACCAACGGCACCCGGGTGCAGCTCTACGACTGCAACCGGCAGACCAACCAGTCCTGGACCTACACGTCGGGCAAACAACTCCAGGTGTACGGCAGCATGTGCCTCGACGCGGCGGGCACCGGCAACGGCGCGGCCGTGCAGATCTACACCTGCCACAGCCAGACCAACCAGCAGTGGAACATCAACTCCAACGGCACCATCAGCAACGTCCAGTCCGGACGCTGCCTCGACGTCTGGAGCACCGCCAACGGCGCCCAGCTCCAGCTCTACGACTGCCACGGACAGACCAACCAGCAGTTCCGGCTCGCCGCCCTGGCGTAACCCCGCACCGGGCGGGCTCGGCGTCACGCCGGGCCCGCCCCGGCCATGCGGCGTCCGCGGCTCACGTACCAGTCGGCGGCGCCGTGCTCTCACGCACCACGAGCGTCGGGACGACCAACGGCAGGGGCTGCGGCGCCGTGTCGTCGATGGCCTGGGTGACGGCCGTGATGGCCCGTTGACCGACCGCGCCGAAGTCCTGCTGGATCGTGGTCAACGGCGGAATCAGGTACGCCGCCTCGGGGACGTCGTCGAATCCGACGACGGAGATGTCCTGTGGCACTCGCCGTCCACGCTCGTGCAGCGCGCGCAGCACACCGATGGCCATCTGGTCGTTGGCGGCGAAGACCGCTGTGGTCCCGGGCATCTCGCAGATCCGCAGCCCGGCGACGTAGCCGCTGTGGGCCATCCAGTCACCCTTGACCGGCTCGGGCGGGCGTAGGCCCGCCGCACTCATCGCCGCACGCCAGCCGTCGCGGCGGGCGCGGGCCTCCGCCCAGTTGAGCGGACCGGACACATGCACGATCTCGGTGTGCCCGAGGCCGAGCAGGTGGTCGGTCGCCATCCGGGCGCCGAGCACCTGGTCGACGCCGACGGTGACGCTGGCCCGGGACAGATCGCCCTCCACCACCACGAAGGGCACGCCGGATCGGGTCATCCGCACCACTTCGAGAGCCTCGTCGTTGCCGGCGATCATCACGACGCCCTCCACGCCGACGCGCATGAGGTGTTCGGTGGCGTCGCTGAGCGCCCGTACCGTCACCTCCGAAAGGCTCACCGAGGTGGCGAAGTAGCCGGCAGCTCGGGCGGCATCCTCGACGCTGCGGTGGATGCTCGTCGGACCGAACAGCGTCCTGGCCGTGCCGATGATGCCGATCATCCCGGAGCGTCCGCGCACCAGCGCGCGGGCGGCGGTGTTGGGGCGGTAGTCGAGCCGTCGGATGGCCTCGAGAACCCGCTCCCGCGTCTCGCGCCTGATGGCGGGCGCCCCGTTGATGACCCGGGACACCGTCTGGTGCGACACGCCCGCCAGGCGGGCGACGTCCGCCATCACCGGTAGCCGATGGGCGGCGGTCACCGCTTTTTCCGCGTGAACTCGCACTGGCGGGCCGTCCGTTCTTCCATGAGTCGCTTCCTCGTACGTTCCGGGGCCGTCAGTGTGAGTGACGGGGCACTCCGCTGCCACTGCCACCGACGAGGAAGTCGAGGTCCGCGCCGCTGTCGGCCTGGAGAACATGCTCGCTGTACAGCCGCGTCCAACCTCGGTCGGCCACCGGTTGTGGTGGTTCCCAGGCGGAACGGCGCTCGGCGAGTTCCGCGTCGTCGACCAGGAGGTCCAGGCGGCGCGTGGTGACGTCGACGCGGACCAGGTCGCCGGTGCGCACCAGCGCGAGAGGTCCGCCCACGGACGCCTCCGGCGCCACGTGCAGGACGCACGTGCCGTAGCCGGTGCCGCTCATGCGGGCGTCCGAGATCCGCACCATGTCCGTGATGCCGTCGGCGAGCAACCGGCGGGGCATGGGCACGTTGCCCACCTCCGGGAAGCCGGGGTAGCCGCGTGGTCCGGCATTGCGGACGACGATCACCGTGTCGGCTGTGACATCGAGGTCCGGGTCGTCGGCGGCGACGACGTACTCCTCGATCCGGTCGAAGACGAGCGCCGGGCCGGTGTGCGTGAGGAGGTGGGGGGAGGCGGCGGAGACCTTCAGCACCGCCCCGGACGGCGCCAGCGACCCGCGCAGCACGACGGTGCCCGAGCCGGCGGGCTGGAACGGCTCCTCCAGCGTGGCGATGACGTCCCGGTTCCAGCACTGGGCGCCGTCGACGTTCTCCGCCACGCTCCTGCCACTGACGGTGATGTGGTCCGTGTGCAGCAGCGGGGCGAGCTCCTTCATCACCACCGGAAGACCGCCCGCGTAGGCGAAGTCCTCCATCAGGTACGCCCCGGACGGCATGAGGTTGACGAGCAGGGGCACGTCGGCGGTGAGGGTGTCGAAGTCCTCCAACGACAGGGGCACGCCGAGGCGTCCGGCGATCGCGAGCAGGTGCACGACGGCGTTCGTGGAGCCACCGATCGCGGCGTTGACCCGGATCGCGTTCTCGAACGCCTCCCGGGTGAGCACCGAGGACAGCCGCTGGTCCTCGCCGACCATGGCGACGATCCGGCGCCCGGCGGCCTGCGCGAGCGCGTACCGCCGGGAGTCGACCGCCGGCACGGCGGCGGCCCCCGGCAGTTGTACGCCCAGCGCCTCGGTCACGCACGCCATCGTGGAGGCGGTGCCCATCGTCATACAGTGGCCCCGGCTGCGGGACATGCCGACCTCCGCCTCGGCGCAGTCGGCCGCGGTCATCCGGCCGGCCCGCATCTCCTCGGTGAAGCGCCAGACGACGGTGCCCGAGCCGATGTCCTGGCCGCGGAACTTGCCGTTGAGCATCGGGCCGCCGGTCATCATCAGCGTCGGCAGGTCGACGCTCGCCGCCCCCATCAGCAGGCCGGGAGTGGTCTTGTCGCAGCCGGAGAGCAGGACCACCCCGTCGAGCGGGTTGGCGCGGACCGACTCCTCCAACTCCATCGCCAGCAGGTTGCGGTAGAGCATGGTGGTGGGTCGCATGAGCGGCTCACCCAGGCTCATCGCCGGGAACTCCAGCGGCAGACCGCCGCTCTCCCACACGCCCCGCTTCACCGATTCGGCCAGGTCGCGCAGGTGAGCGTTGCAGGGCGTCAGCTCCGACCAGGTGGTGGCGATGCCGATCACCGGGCGGCCGTCGAAGACGTCGTCCGCGAAACCCTGGTTGCGCATCCAGGACCGATGGATGAACCCGTTACGGCCTTCCGCGCCGAACCACTGCCCGCTGCGCAGCGATCGATTCGTCGTCGACATCAGCACACCTTTCTGTTCATCCGCCCGGATAGCTGGTGGGAAGGGCGGCTTACCGGAGGCCGCCGACGGACAGTCCGCCGCGCCAGTGTCGTTGCAGACTGAAGATCCCCTGCCAGAGGCCGAGGCCGACGGTCACCGGGAAGAGCCGGTTGTCCGAGAGCATGGCCAGGGGCAGGAAGTAGGTGTTCCAGGACGCCACGGCCGACCGGAGCAGCACAGTGACCACCGCGGGGCGCATCAGGGGAACAGCGATCTAAATGAACGTCCGCACCTCCCCCGCGCCGTCAAGGAATTCGCGTGCCGGCCGCGGGTGACCCACAAAGGCACCCGAAGGAGACCGGCAGACGCCGTTAATCGGCCGCTGGCACCAACCTCCCGTCGACTCGCCGGGGAATGGCGGTGCACTCGTCGCGCAACTCCTCGGGAAGGACCCAGTCCGGGGCGTCCTGCCACGCCAGCGGGCGCAGGAAGCGTCGGATCGAGGTGGCGCCCACCGACGTGTGCACGGCGTTCGTCGACGGCCAGGGTCCACCGTGGTGCTGGGCCCACGACACCCGGACGCCGGTGGGATAGCCGTCGAAGACGATGCGACCCGCGCGGGCGGCGAGCGCGTCGACCAGCCGGCGTACGACGTCGACGTCGTCACCCGAGCCACGGTGGACGGAGCCAGTCAGCGACGGGGGTACGGCGTCCAGCGCGGCGTCGAGTTCGGCAGCGTCGTGATACCGGACCACGACCATGAGCGGACCGAAGCACTCGTCGGCGATCTCGGCGGTCAGCCCCGGCAGATCCACCTCCAGGAGCCTCGGCGCGGCGGTGAAGCCCGCGCCGGGGTCGACCTGGGCCCGTGCCGAGACCCGAGCACCGGCCCGCTCGAACTCCGTGGCCCGACTCTCGTACGCGTCCCGGATGCGCTCGTTGAGCAGGACCGTGTCGCCCGAGTTGGCGACCTTCTCCCGCAGGACGTCGACCAGCTGGTCACCACCCCGGTCCGCCGGGATGAACGCCAGGCCGGGCTTGGTGCACAGTTGACCGCCCGAGGCGGTGAAGGAGGCGAACAGACCCTCGGCGATCTGGTCACCCCGGTCGGCGGCCGCGGCGGGCAGGACGACGATCGGGTTCACGCTGCTCAGTTCGGCGTACAGGGGAATGGGGTCGGGCCGTTCGTCGATGGCCGCCTGGATGGCGCGGGCGGCGTTGACCGAGCCGGTCAGGGCGGCCGCGCGGATCGCGGGGTGACGCACCAGCGAGCGGCCCGCCTGCTCCCCGTACACGGTCGCGATGACACCCTCGGGCCCGCCCAGCTCGCGGACGGCCGAGGAGATCGCGGCGGCGGAGGCGTGCGACGTCAACGGGTGCGACGGGTGGGCCTTCAGGACCGCGGGGCAGCCGGCGGCCAGCGCGGCGGCCGTGTCACCGCCGGCGACCGAGAAGGCGAACGGGAAGTTGCTGGCGCCGAAGACGGCGACCGGCCCGAGGGGTACGAGCATCCGCCGCACGTCCGGGCCGCGTCCGAGCGGTGTGTCGGCGGCGTGGTCGATGGCCGCCTCGACGTACGCCCCGTCGCGCAGCACATCGCCGAACATCCGGAACTGGACCGCGGCCCGGGTGAGTTCCCCGTCGAGGCGCGCGTGGCTCAGCCCGGTCTCCGCCTCGGCGGCCGCGACCAGATCCACCCGGTGGGCCTGGAGGGACGCGGCGATCGCGTCCAGCAGCTCGGCCCGGCCACGCCTCCCGAGGTCGGCCAACCACCGCGTCGCCCGGGACGTCTGACCGGCGATCGTCTCCAGCCGAGACTCGTCGGTCTCGGTGAGATCCGTCGCGCGACGCTTGCCGTCGCGCGGATCGACCGTGATGACCACGTTCACAGCAGTCCTCTCCTTACCAGATTGCCCATGAGATCGCGGACGCCGAAGTGCCAGGGTTCGCACTCCTGGGCGTGCCGCACCCGGTTGACCAGGGTGCCGAGTGCCGGACAGCTGATCCGTACCACGTCGTCGACCTTGTGGGTGAAGCCCTCACCGGGGCGGTCCCGGTCCTGGATGGGCGCGAACATGGTGCCGAGCATCAGGGCGGCCCCATCGGGATAGTGGTGGTGCGGGCCGATCAACTGCCGCACCAACTCCTCCGGGGCGCGCGACATCCGGGTCATCTCCGAGACCGCCTCCAGCAGGAAGCCGTCCCCACCGTGGACCTCCAGGCGCACCTCGAGTTCGCGTACCCGCTCCATCCCGAACCGGTCGTCGAAGAGCCGGATCAGGGGGCCGAGCGCGCAGGAGGCGTTGTTGTCCTTCGCCAGCGGAAGCAGGAGCGCCGAGCGGCCCTCGATGTCGCGCAGGTTCACGTCGTTGCCGAGGGTGGCGCCGACGATCCGGCCGCTGGACTGGACGATGAGGGTGATCTCGGGTTCCGGGTTGTTCCAGGTCGACGCGGCGAGCACGCCGACCGGAACGCCGGTGCCGACGGCGGAGAGGATCTGCCCCTTGGTGAAGATCTCGGCGTCCGGGCCGATCCCCACCTCCAGGTACTGGCTCCACATGCCCTCGGCGACCAGCAGGCTCTTGAGCCGGTCCGCCTCGGCCGAGCCCGCCTCCAGGTTGTGCAGGTCGACACCGATGTCGGCGAACATCCGTTGCCGGATGTCCGCCGCGAGCGCCAGGTCTCCCCGTGCCCGCTCCTCGATGACGCGTTCGATCATCGAGATGGGGAAGGTCACGCCCGCGGCCTTGAGCGCCTGGAGGTCCACCGGGGCGAGCAGCCAGGGCCGGCCAGGGTCCCGGGTCGCGGCCGCCGTGTTGGCCAGGATCTCCCCGAAGTCGCCCACCCGCGCCCCGTCGAGCCCAGCCACGGTCGCGGCGGGGTCGGGCAGCTCGCAGATGTCCCGTACGGTCGGGAACCGGTGGCTGAGGTCGATGACCTCGCCGTTGCGGACGGCCACGGGCGTGGGGCCGTCGACGGACGGGTCCCAGATCCGGCCGATCAGAACAGCGTCCGCATCGTCCGGCAACGCCTCGGCGGCGGACCCGACCCAGTCCGCGCCGGCGGCGCCTGCGCGGGGCCGTGGGACCGTCATGAGCCGCTCTCCGCGATCCCGCCGGCGTGCGCGCGCTGCTTACCCATCGCTACTCCAGTGGCACGAGTTGGCATCGAGGGAATTAAATTGCAACGATCGTAGCGACATGTGCAACGGTGTCAAGAGGCGGTTGCGCATGACGCCAACTTCATTGCATATTGTGCAACGGCAGCGACGGTGCCGTACCGCCGCCCCGAGGGGAGACAGAGCCTTGGCGCAATCGATTCGCCGCGCGATCGACCTCATCCGTCGGTCGGCCGAGCACCCGCTGTCCCTTACCGAGGCTGCGGACGTGCTCGGCGTCCACAAGTCCACGGCCCTGCGGATCCTGCAGACACTGGAATCGGCGCGCTTCGTCCGCCGGACCGGGGCGGGCACCTACGTGCTCGGCAGTGGACTCATCGAGTTGTCCGAACTCGCACTGGGCTCGATGGACCTGCGCCAGCCCGCCGCCGCGCACCTCCGGGCGCTGCAACGCGACACCGGCCACACCGTGCACCTGGCACAGCTGACCGGCGACGAGATCATCTACATCGACAAGGTGGACAGTCCGGCGTTCGACGCCGTCAAGCTGCCCTCGCGGATCGGGCGCGCGGTGTCCATCTATGCGAGCGCGGTGGGAAAGACGATCCTGGCCTACCTACCTCGGGAGGAACGCGACCGTCTCCTCTCCCACGTCGTCTTCGAGAGATTCACCGCGACCACATTCACCGACCACGACGCCCTCGAAGCTGAACTCGCCCGCATCCACGAACGCGGCTGGGCCGTGGACAACGGCGAGCACGACGCCTACGTGATGTGCGTGGCCGCGCCGATCAGGGATTCGCGCGGTCAGGTCATCGCCGCCGCCTCGATCACGGCGATCGAGGTCATCGCAAGCCTCGACCAGCTGAAGAGCAACGTTCCGCTCCTTCTGGAGACCGCCAACCAGATCTCGTACGAACTCGGCTACCCGCGGCCCTCCGCGAACCCGGACGGTGACGGCCGGTCCACGACCTGACCGGGCGGTCACCGCAGTCCGGCGGTGTTTCAATCCTCCCTCCGCGGGATTGACCCTCGAAGATGGCCGATGTTAACTGCAAGTCAACGATGCAGGTCGATGTTCATCTCGCCGGAACCCGGCGCGTGACAACGATCCGCGCCATCTCACATCGCCCCCGTTTCGGCGGACGTGGGCAGACCGGGGCTCTCCCCGGGGTGTGAGACATCCGCACGACGATCCAGAGGAGATCGTGTCGATGACGATGACGACGCCGCTACGAATCGCGCTCGCTGTCCCGCTCGCCGCTGGTGTCGTCGCCGCCGAACCGGCCGGACCAGCCTCCACGGCAACCACGGACGCCGCTTTCGGCACCAGCACCGGGACGTGAACCGGCACGCGACCGGCCCCCGGGAACGTTCGACCTGATCGCCTTCTGACGGCGAGCTGGCGGGTCCGCGATGGGCCCGCCGGCCGGCGTCGCCCCATCGAGCCTGGCGTCGGCGGCCCGGCTTTGTCCATCCGCCCTGGCGTACGCGCACCCACCGGTGCGCGCGTGCCCGACCGTCCAGCCCACCCCGACCCCGGAGTACGCCATGCTCACACCACGTCCGCGCCTCACCGCGGCCGTTGTCCTGGCCATTCTCGCCAGCCTCCTGCCGATCCTGGTGGCGGTCACCGTCGCCGCACCGCCAGCGGCCGCGGCGCCACCCGCGACCACCCAGTTCGAGAAGGTCAAGCTCGACGGTGGGCTCTCCATGGGAGAGCCGATCGAACTGTCCGTCCTGCCCGACGCCAAGGTGCTCTACATCAACCGGGGCACCAGTTCCGGCGGCGGGCAGGTACGTCTCTACAACCCGGCCACCCGCACCA
The DNA here is from genome assembly GCF_040608335.1 of Micromonospora sp. NPDC005194. Classification (NCBI taxonomy): domain Bacteria; kingdom Bacillati; phylum Actinomycetota; class Actinomycetes; order Micromonosporales; family Micromonosporaceae; genus Micromonospora; species Micromonospora sp. NPDC005194. The sequence continues at coordinate 80,987 of NZ_JBEXIA010000016.1, forward strand.
CGACTGTCGCGCTGACCCTGCAACTGGACGCCCGATTCGAGGACGGCCTGATCGGCATCACCGCGCACCCGAGGTTCGCCACGAACCGCTGGGTGTACCTGTTCTACTCGCCGGCCACGACGCCGCTGGTCAACCGCATCTCGCGGTTCACCTTCAACCCGAGCACGCTGGTGCTCGACCCGGCGAGTGAGACCCGGCTGATCGAGTGGCCGACCGAGCGCCGGCTCTGCTGCCACTCGGCGGGCTCGATGACGTGGGACAGCAACGAGAACCTCTACTTCGCCGTCGGCGACAACACCAACTCCGGTGGAGACTCGGCGGGCATGGCGCCGATCGACGAGCGGACGAGCCGCGACGCCCAGTACGACGCGCAGCGGACCTCGGGCAACACCAACGACCTCCGCGGCAAGATCAACCGCATCCACCCGGAGGACAACGGCACGTACACCGTTCCGACGGGCAACCTCTTCGCCGCGGGCACCAGCGGCACCCGTGCGGAAATCTACGTGATGGGGGTGCGCAACCCGTACCGCCTGTGGGTGGACCGCAAGAGCAGCAACACGCTCTACTGGGGCGAGGTCGGGCCGGACGCCGGAGCGACGATCGCCAACCGCGGGCCGGCGGCGTACGACGAGTGGAACCGGGCCACCGCGCCGGGCAACCACGGATGGCCGTACTGCGGCGGCCCCAACGTCGCCTACAACGACTGGGACTTCGCCACCAACTCACCGCGCGGCTGGTTCCCGTGCGGTGGCAGCACCGGCCCGGTGAACAACTCGCCGCGCAACACAGGCCTTGCGCAGTTGCCGCCGACCCGGGGCGCGCTGGTCTGGGAGCAGCACGGCGGCAGCCGGGAGTGGCCGGCCCTGGACAGCCCGGGCGGCTGCGGCTCGCCCAACCACGCCGAGGTCTACCACTACGACCCCAACCTGGCCTCGGACGTGAAGTGGCCGCAGTACTACGACAACAAGCTGGTCATCACCGAGTACTGCCGTAACTGGATCAAGGAGGTCCAGTTCGACAACGGCAACGCGCGTACCGGCAACCCGACCGTCATCGAGCCGGTGCTGGCCGGCATGTCGTTCGTCCACCCGATCGACATGGAGTTCGGGCCGGACGGGTCTCTCTACCTGCTGGAGTACGGCAACGGCTACTTCTCCGGCGATGCCGCCGCCGGCCTCTACAAAATCAACTACGTCGCCGGTGGCCGGTCTCCGACCGCTGTCGCGTCGGCCACCCCGGACAACGGCCTGAGCCCGCTGACGGTCAGCTTCTCCAGCGCCGGCAGCACCGACCCGGACGGCGACCCGCTGACCTACGCGTGGGACTTCGACAGCAACGGCACCGTCGACTCCACCGCCGCGAACCCGACCTACACGTACGCCAGCAACGGCGACAAGCGCGCCCGGCTCACGGTCTCCGACGGCACCGGCCGGTCCGGCACCACCCAGGTGACCGTCGTCGTGGGCAACACCCGGCCCACCGTCGCCCTCAACGGCATTCCCAACGGCGGACTGTTCTCCTGGGACGAGAACCTGACCGCCACCGCCACCGCCGCCGACGCCCAGGACGGCACGATCCCCTGCGCGAACGTGACGATCCGGGCGGCCCTCGGCCACCAGGAGCACGCGCACGAGGAGGGCCAGGGCACCGGCTGCGGCTTCACCGTCAACACCGGACCGGTGCACGCCGGTCCGGACTCGGTGCTCTTCTTCCTGCTGCGGGCCGGTTACACCGACCGGGGCGCGGCCGGCACCGTGCCGCTCACCGCCGAGAAGGACGTCACCCTCTGGCCCAAGCAGTGGCAGGCCGAGCACTACGTCTCGTTGCACGGGCCCCAGGTCATCAACGCGGGAGGCGCCGAGGGCGGCCGGCGGCTCGGTGACATCCAGAACGGCGAGTACGTCCGGCACCACGCGGTGAGCCTCAAGGGCATCACCGGCATCCGGGCCCGGGTCTCCTCGGACAAGGCCGGCAACGTCGCCTCCTTCCGGTACGACTCACCGACCGGTCCCGAGATCGCCCGGGTCACCGTGCCCAACACCGGCGGCTGGGACAACTACACCGAGATCAGCGCGCCGGTCACCAGGCCCGACGACAACACCCACGACCTGTACGTCGTGTTCACCGGCGGCACTGGAGGAGCCCTGCTCGACCTGGACAGCTACACGTTCACCGGAGCCGGGGTGAGCACCCCGGCGAGCGGCCCCCGCACCGGCCCGATCCGGGGAATGGGCAAGTGCGTCGACGTCAACGCCGGCGCGACCGCCGACGGCACCAGCGTCCAGATGTGGGACTGCATCGCCGGCGCGACCAACCAGCAGTGGACGCTGCCCGGCGACGGCACCATCCGCAGCCTGGGCAAGTGCCTGGACGTGAAGTCCAGCGGCACCACCAACGGCACCCCGATCCACCTGTGGACCTGCAACGGCACCGGGGCCCAGCAGTGGGTGACCGGCACCGCGGGCAGTCTGCGCAATCCGCAGGCCAACCGGTGCCTCGACATCCCCGCCTCCACCCCCACCAACGGGCGGCAGCTGCAGATCTACGACTGCAACGGCACCTCCGCGCAGAACTGGACCCTGCCGTGACCCGTCCGCCCGCTCTCCCGCAAGGAGCCCCCATGCGCAGACGCCTCATCGCCGCCGTTGCCGCCGCCGTGGTCGCCGGGCTCACCGTCGCCACCGGCGCGACGGCCGTGGCACCGACCCCGGCCGAGGCCGCACCGCTGAGCAAGGTCCTGGTCTTCTCCAAGACCGCCGGCTTCCGGCACTCCTCCATCCCGAACGGCATCGCCGCCATCCAACAACTCGGTACGGCGAACGGCTTCACCGTCACCGCCACCGAGGACGCGGCCACCTTCACCACGGCCAACCTCGCTCAGTACCAGGCGTTGGTCTTCCTCAGCACCACCGGCGACGTGCTCGACGCCACCCAGCAGGGCGCGTTCGAGGCGTACATCGCCGCTGGCGGTGGCTTCGTCGGGGTGCACGCCGCCGCCGACACCGAGTACGACTGGCCGTGGTACGGCGGCCTGGTCGGGGCGTACTTCGCCTCGCACCCGGCCAACCAGCAGGCGACCGTCCGGGTCGAGGACCGGGCCAACGCCTCCACCGCACACCTGCCGCCGACCTGGACCCGCACCGACGAGTGGTACAACTACCGAGCCAACCCCCGCTCGGCGGTCAAGGTGCTGGCCAGCCTCGACGAGTCGTCGTACTCCGGTGGGTCGATGGGTGGCGACCACCCGATCACCTGGTGCCACAGCTACGGCGGCGGACGCTCCTGGTACACGGGCCTCGGCCACACCGAGCAGAGCTACACCGATCCGAACTTCACCCGCATGCTGCTCGGCGGCATTCAGGTGGCGGCCGGCGCGGTGGCGGCGGACTGCCGGCCGGAGCCCGGCTACACCCCGCTGTTCGACGGCACCCAGGCCAGCCTCGGGCAGTGGCGGCAGGCCGGGCCGGGCGGCTTCACCCTGGCCGACGGCACCCTCACGTCGAACGGCGGCATGGGGTTGCTCTGGTACCCGGTGCGCACGTTCGCCAACTACTCGCTCAAGGTCGACTGGATGATGCCGGGCGACGACAACGGCGGGGTCTTCATCGGATTCCCCGATCCGCAGGGCGACCCGTGGGGCCCGGTCAACGCCGGTCACGAGATCCAGATCGACGCCACCGACGGCGACCCGACGCGCACCACCGGCAGCGTCTACAGCCTCCAGGCACCCAACCAGGCCGCCCGTGCGGCGGCGCTCAACCCACCCGGCTCCTGGAACACCTACGAGATCGGCGTGCACGGTCAGCGGGTCGAGATCTGGCTCAACGGAATCAAGATCAATGATTACGTCAGCAGCCGGGCCATCGCCAACGGCTACCTCGGGGTGCAGAACGACGGCGCCGGCATGGACATCAACTACCGCAACGTGCGGATCAGGACGGACGGGCCGAGCGAGCCACCCGTCACCGACCTGGCCCGGGGCCGGCCGGTGACGGCGTCCAGTGTCGAGCCGGGCAGCGCGCACGTGGCGGCCAACGCCGTGGACGGCAACGCCACCACCCGCTGGGGCAGCGCGTACGCCGACCCACAGTGGATCACCGTCGACCTCGGGGCCACGTACGCGATCAACCGGGTGCGGCTGACCTGGGAGGCGGCGTACGCGCGGGCGTACCAGGTCCAGGTCTCCCCGGACAACGTCACCTGGTCACCGGTGCACACCACGACCACCGGAGATGGCGGCGTCGACGACCTCACGGTCACCGGCACCGGCCGCTACCTGCGGGTGTACGGCACCCAGCGGGCCACCCAGTGGGGCTACTCACTGTGGGACCTCAACGTCTACGGCACCGCCGCCGGTGGCACCCTGCTGTCCCGGGGCCGGCCGGTCACCGCGTCCAGCGTGGAGCCGGGCAGCACGCACGTGGCGGCCAACGCCGTGGACGGCAACGCCACCACCCGCTGGGGCAGCGCGTACGCCGACCCGCAGTGGATCACCGTCGACCTCGGGGCCACGTCCGCCATCAACCGGGTACGGCTGACCTGGGAGGCGGCGTACGCGCGGGCGTACCAGGTCCAGGTCTCCCCGGACAACGTCATTTGGTCACCGGTGCACACCACGACCACCGGCGACGGCGGCGTGGATGACATCGCCATCTCGGCCACCGGTCGTTACCTGCGTGTCCAGGGCACCCAACGGGCCCTGCCCGCGTACGGCTACTCGCTGTGGGAGCTGGAGGTCCACGGCACTGTCGCCTGACCCGCGCCCGGCAGGTCACCTCGGCATCTCGCTCGCGGTGACCTGCCGGCGCGGCAGCCACTTCGCTGGCGCCACCAGCACGAGCGGCCGGCGAGGAGCCGCCCGCTGGTGCAACCAGTTCGTCGACGGGCACGTCCGGAGGAGCGGCGGGTGATCCCCGCCGCCCCTCCGGGCGACATCACTTCCCGTACAGCTCGAATTCGTAGAGCGAGAAGCCGTACGAGGTGGCCCGCTTTACCCCGTACACCCGCACGTAGCGGGCGGTGACCGGGGCGAAGGTGGCGTTGTCGACGCCGCCGTTGCCGGTGGTGGTGGCGAACACCGGCGTCCAGGAGCTGCCGTCGCCGGAGACCTCGATCCGGTACGAGGTGGCGTACGCGGACTCCCACCGCAGCACCGTCCGGCTGACGGTGCGGGCCGCGCCGAGGTCGACCCGCAGCCACTGGTTGTCGTTGTAACTGCTGGCCCACCGGCTGCCGAGGCTGCCGTCGACCGCCTTGTCCGGGGTGTAGCTGGTCAGGAACTGGGTGCTCGACGCGGTGGCCGGACGACCCTGCGCCAGGTTCGCGACGTCGTCGCCCCGACGTGCCGGGAACGAGACGACCTGCTGGTAGGTGGGACGGTTCTGCCAGGCGATCAGGGGGTGGGTGATGCCGCCGAGCCCGGACTGGGCGATCGAGTCGGCGCACCACTGGTCGCCGGCCCCACAGGACTTGTCTCCGGGGTAGACGGTGGTGGCCGGCACCGCGGCGGCCTGGCCGAGCGCGTCGAGCAGGGCCTGCCGGCACGTGCCGAGGTTGCCGTTGCCGCAGTACGTGCGGCCCAGCCCACCGGCCACCGGCTCGCCGAGGACGGTGCGCAGGTCCTTGTCGACGTAGCCCCACCAGCCGTACTGGAACGACGAGCCCTTGTGCGCCTGCCCCTGCAGGGCCCAGCTCGCCGTGCCGTCGCGCGCGCCGTTCTGGCCGCCCGACGGCGCCTCGTTCACCTCGATGGCGTCGACAAGCGCGGCGTAGAGGTCCGGCCCGAGGCCGGGGCGGAACTCCGCCGAGGCCAGCAGCGGCCACCAGGCGTCGAAGATCCGGATCGCGTCGGCGTGCTGGTAGACCTTGGAGCCGGGGGACGTCTCCACCCGCCGGGTGCCGGCCTGCTGCCAGGCCCGCAGCTTGCCCACCGCGTCGGCAAGCGCCGGATCCGTGACCGGCGTGCTGTCCAGCACCCGCAGCAGGTCGCCGAGAACCTGCTGGCCCCGCAGGTCGGTCACCGCCGCGTCCGCCATGATCTTGACGACGTCGGCGCGCCCGAGCTTGCGCTGGGCGATCGCGGCGCGCACCGGACCGTCGAGCAACTGAGCCCGGTGTACGGAGCCGAAACTGAAGTTGCCGTCCGCGGCCCCGAAGTCCCGCGCCTGCTTGTTGTTCCAGCTCACGTAGTAGTCCTGGTTGACCGACTGCGGGTGGGCCGCCGCCGGGGTGTAGCTGGCGTCGTTGGTGTCCGGGTTCCAGCCGGCCCACTCGTACGCCGGTTCGGCCTTGGTGGGCAGGTTCGGGTCGGCGGTGGCCGGACGGACCGGGTTCGAGCCGGAGTTGAAGTACGCCGCCTCGGTCGAGTTGACGTAGAACCAGTTGAACGCGTACCCGACGCTGGCCGCGGACGCCTGGAACGCCGCCGCGCTGCCCATCGCCGACGGGTCGTTGTAGGCCTGGAAGCCGATCGCCGAGTCGGCCTCGTGCCGGTAGGTGGAACGCAGTTTGGTGAACGCGGTCGGCTGCCCGTTCACCAGCCCCCGGTACGCGACCAGCCCGTACTTGGTGCGCAGCGCGCGCAGGGTGTACGACCCGGCCGGGGTGGAGTCGGCAAGCGTCGGGGACCAGGAGTTGCGCTTCTCCAGCGCCTCCATGGCGAGGCACTGCCCGTGGTAGAGGTAGCGGTTGGTGCGCAGCGTCGGGGCGCTGCCGTCGGTGGTGCACAGCGGCACCGCGTACGTGTCGGTGAGGTCCTGTGCGGCGGAGGTCGCGCTCCACGCGTAGTCCTGGCCCCGGCCGAGCAGCACGTAGAGGTTGAGCCCGGCGAACGCGGCGCCGCGCGCGCTGATTCCCGGGCCCTGCAGCTCCTGGAGCATCAGCAACTGCGGCGCGAAGTAGCCGGTCTGCGGCCCGAACACGGCGACCGGGTTGCCGGTGGTGGTGTGCCGCCCGGAGACCACTACCGCGTTGGACATGCCGTGCGCCCGCAGGTTGGACACGCCGCCGAGCAGCCCCTGGGTGGCGGTGCTGGCGCCGGTGCGGGCGGCGGCCCCGCCGCTGGCGTCGTAGGCGAGGGGCTCGGCGACCACCGTGCCGGCGTCGGGGAGCACCGCGCTGGTCGCGCCCGGCGGCGTCGCCCCGTACGGGAAGCTCTGCCCGTCGTGCAGGGTGAGTACGGTCTCCGGGTCGTTCTGCGACCGGAACGCCGCCCAGACCCGGTCCCCCTCGGTGGTGCCGTACTTCGCCCGGGCGGCCACCCGGACCAGCGCGGACTGGATCTCGCTGCCCCCTCCCCCGCCGAAGAGCCCGCCGACCACACCGGCGGTGGCGATCAGGTCGGTCATGGTGAAGTGCGTCGGCTTGCCGGCGCCCGCGAGCACGTACTCGCCCGGGTAGTTGTCGTCGGCGATCGACTTGTCGATGTAGGCGTTGATACCGGCGATGTAGTCGACCACGTCGGTGTAGAGCTGCTGACCCCGGGCGCCCTTGGTGCGCAGCGCGTCCACCTGGGCCTGGAGGTCCGCCTCGGAGTAGGGCGAGTTGGCCCAGATGCTCTGCTCCAGTTCCCGGTTGCCGGGCGCGCCGCCGGCGAACGAGGTGAGCGTGCCGCGACCGGCGTGGCGCAGGAGATCCATCACCCAGAGCCGGTCCTGGGCCCCGGCGTAGCCCGCGCCGAACATCGTGCCGGCGCGGGTGGTGCCGGTGACGTGCGGGACGCCGGTGGCCTTGTCCCGCACGATGGTGACGTCCGCGCGCGGCGAGACGGTGCTCTCCACCTGCGCGGCCGGCACGCCGAACGAGGCGTCGTTGTAGAAGTGGGCGATCTGCTCGTCGGTCAGCCCGGCGTAGTTGTAGACCAGGTTCGCGTACTCGTCGAGCTGGTCGCTGGAGTGCGCCGGGCGGGTGCCGAGCGCCTGGTGCGCCAGGATGGCGACCAGCGTGGCGTTGCCGTTCTGCCCGGGGGGCAGGATGTCGGCGCACTGGCCGAGGCAGTAGTCGTTGGCGGCGAACGTGCTGGCGGCGAGCGCCGGTGAGGGCGGGGTCACCGTCAGGACGCTCGCGGTCAGGGCGGCGGCGGTGAACGCCGCGAGCCGGTTACGGAGAGCGGGACGAGGCATGGCGATCCTCCGGGGACGCGGAGTCGGGCCGTTCGGTACGCCCGGCTTCCGGTGCCGACGTCTCGCCCTCCGCGCCCGGGCGTTACACCAGGAGGTGAGAGTGACTCATGTCTATCTCCGGGCAATGATCGACGCAGGAGCCCCGTTCCGGATAGCCGTCGTTCACCACGCGCCAATGCCGACGTTTCGCCGCCTATCACGACGGAAACCGGCACGGCGGCACCGCGGGTCGATGGCGTGCGGCACGACCGCCAGTGAGCACGTCGAACGCAGCTCCAACCACCTCGGGCGCCCTGGTCGCCCTCAGCGACAGCGGTTGCCAGCGGATCTCCGCGGCGTTACGTTGGGATTTCATCGACAAACGTCTACACATAGGTACGGGGGCCACATGTCCACGTCTGTCACTCGCCGCAGCGTCCTGGCAGGTGGCGCCGGTGCGGCCATCGGCCTGGCGCTCCCCGGCCCCGCCGCCCACGCCGGTGGCCACCCCAGCGCCAGCGTGAGCTTCACCCTCGACGCGAGAACGCTCGACGGCGGTGAGCAGGTCACCTCGGTCACCCTCGACACCAGCGGGCTCGGGCCGATCGACCCCGCCGGGCTCACCCCCGGCACGTTCACCGTGCATGCCAAGGCCACCAGCCCGATCCCGATCGCTCCCGGTGACCTGATCTTCAGCGAGTACGACCTGGACCGCACGGTGACCGCGGCCCGGCTCGACCGGCACGGGAACGTCGTGCTGGAGCTCAGCACCGCCGAAGGTCAACTCGGCGGTGGCACCCTCGGCTACATCGTGAGCAGGGGCCGTAACGTCCGACTGGACCTCGTCTACACCATCACGCAGAACACCCCGCTCGTCCGGCGACACGGCCCGCCGGTCACCATCACGCGCTTCGTGCAGGGGCGGCTGTCGAACCCCGAGGTGGACGCCTTCAGCCACCACGTCTCGGGCTCGGGCCTGAAGTACCGGTTGTACTCCCCCAAGCGATCGCCCCGGCACGGTCGGCTGCCACTGATCCTCTGGCTGCACGGCGGCGGCGAGGGCGCCTCGCTGCCCGACGACTACTACGACAACGAGACCACGCTGCGCGCCAACCGCGGCGCGCTGGGCTTCGCCACGCCGGAGGCTCAACGGATCTTCTCCGGCGCGTACGTCGTCGCTCCGCAGAGCACCTCCTACTGGATGGAGGACGGCCCCCGGTTCGCCCCGCTGATCCGTGAGATCGTCCAGGACCTCGTACGCCGCGAGCGGGTCGACCCCGACCGGATCTACGTGGTCGGTTGCAGCAACGGCGGCTACATGTCCCTGGAGATGACCGTCGCCTATCCCGACCTGTTCGCCGCGTCGGTGCCGATCTGCGGGGTCGTCGAGCCGCTCGGCGGGGAGGGCCCGCCGCTGATCACCGACGCGGAGCTGTCGAGGATCCACACCCCGACCTGGCTGGTCGCCTCGCGCGACGACGACACCGTGCCACCCGAGACCAACACGATCCACGCCCACGACCTCATCGGCGGATCACTGATCACCCTGTACGACCACGTCGTCTGGAACGGCTACCAGTTCCCCGGTCACTGGTCCTGGATCTACGTGGCCCGCAACGACCCGAGCCGCAACGGCACCCACATCTGGCAGTGGATGGCCCGCCGCCGCCGGTGATCCGCCGTACGAACACCCGTCCGCCACGTGGTCGGTTGCCTGGTGTACCTCGCGCGCTAGGTGCGGCACCCCGTGCAGCAGCAGGGACAACCTCAGGCCCCGGGCCGGCAACGCTATCTGAGAGTGTCGCGGGTGCGTGCCGCGATGCGGATGGTGGTGCCTGCGGGCCCGCTGTCGACGAGGACGTAGTCGGCCATTCGCCCGACCACCCACAGGCCCATTCCTCCCGCGTCGGACAGAGGCGGTCGTTGGGCGCAGGGAACGTAACGAGCAGTGTTGAAGCCCGGCCCCTGGTCGGTGACTTCACAGGTGAGCTGCCCCTCCAGGAGCAGGCGTAGCCCACCCCTGCCACCCCCGTGCCGAATCACGTTGATCATCAGCTCGTTGACCGCGATAACCCAGTTCTCAACCTCGTCACGGTCGAGGCCGCACCGGCGACTGACTGCCTCCACCTCGTGTCGAACCCGGGTCAAATCCACGACGGTGAACGACGACGAAAACAAGGCCTTCCCCGCGCCAGGGGCATGCTGGTTCAACGGTGGATTAGCCACTGCTTCCCCTCCCTGTCGGACGTGGAGCCGGTGACCTTACCGGTGGCACGAAGGCGGACAGCCTTCCAGAACGGACTCGCCGGACGATGAGCGCGTCGATGTGACATCAGAAGGTACCCCACGTCAAAGGCGGGATACTCCTGCTCTCCTCCGGACGTGCCATCGACGACGTGCCAGCGTTTAGGCTGCCTGGGTGGCCGATCCCGAGCTGATGACGAACGACGAGCGGCTGCGACGTATCGAGGCGATCACCGACGCCGCCCTATCCGGGCTGAACATCACCGAGTTACTCGACGAGCTACTCGACCGGGTCCGGGACCTACTCGAGGTCGATACCGCCACCATCCTCCTGCTGGACGACCACACCGGCGAACTCGTCGCGACAGCGGCCAAGGGCCTGGAGGAGGAAGTGCGGCGCGGTTTCCGCATCCGGGTCGGACGCGGCTTCGCCGGCCGAGTGGCGGCGACACGCGCGCCGGTCACGATTCACAACGTCACGCCCGACGACGTAGTCAACCCCATCCTGCTCGCCACCGGCATACGAGCCCTGCTGGGCGTGCCCATGCTCGCCAACGGCAACCTCGTCGGCGTACTACACGTCGGTTCCCTGGCCCTGCGCCAGTTCGGCCCCGACGACGTGCAGCTGTTGCAGCTCGTTGCCGATCGTGCCAGCCTCGCAGGACAGGCCCGAGCGCAGGCCCTCGACCGGCAGGCAGCGCTGGCCCTGCAACACAGCCTGCTACCAGGCAAGCTACCCGACATCCCCGGCCTCGACTTGGCCGCCCGGTACGTACCCGGTCACGACCTGGGCATCGGCGGCGACTGGTACGACGTGTTCACGTTGCCCTCCGGCTGGGTCGGCGCCGTCATCGGCGACGTTTCCGGCCACGGGCTGCCATCCGCCGTCGTCATGGGACGCATCCGCAGCGCGCTACGTGCCTACGCCCTCGATTCCGACGATCCCGCCCAGGCACTGACCTCCCTCGACCGCAAGATCCACCACTTCGAAGCGGGCAAATTCACCACCGCCGTCTACGCCCTGATCGCACCGGACGGCACGCGGGTGCACCTCTCCTCCGCAGGCCATCTACCGCCGCTGCTGGCTGTCCCCGGCCAACCCACCCAGCCCGTCAACCTGACGGTAGACCGGCCACTCGGTGTGGGCCGACCATCAACCAACCGCCGCACCACCGTTGTGGACCTACCGCCGGGCGCGGCGCTCGTCTTTTACACCGACGGACTGGTCGAACGCCGCAGCGAACTGATCGACACCGGCATCGAGCGCCTCTCCGACGCTGTGCGGTCCAGGCCAGCCGAGGCGTTGTGCGACCACATCATGGCCACGACCGCGGAGGAGCACCCTAACGACGACATCGCCCTCCTGGTCATCCGCCGCCAACCACCACCGGAATAGGCCGGCCAGGCAGCTAATTCGGGATCTACCGCACGAACGGATGGCAATCGCTCCGTTGCCAATGAACGCCTGCCGGTTCCAGCGATGGGCCGGTCGCCGACGCCAAGGCAGGCGGCGCTCATTCGGCTGTGGCGCTGGTCGTCGACGAAGCAGCGGGTTACGGAAACGCCTACGACGCGCGCCGTGGCTTTCTGGACCCGTGCGGACGCTGTTCATCCGCGGTTCACGCCCCCGGCTGCTGCCACCGAGGCAGTCGCTCCGCACTAGGCGCGACTCACGTTCACCTTCGACCCGCGCGTGGAGGCGGTGGCGGCCGTGGAAACTGGCCACACCGTCGGGAAGCTGGTGCTTCCCCTCTCGGCCTGACCCGCCCGGCGACGCCGCTGCCGGGGTGCGGTAGCAAAGCCGCACCCCGGCAGGGACGCTCATCGGAACTGGCATCGCGACAACATGTGTCGAGAGCCGCCGAGCCAGCCGAGGGCAACAGGTCAGCAGCCGAGCCGCTTACTCGAAAGGGCGATGTCGTCGATCCAGAGGTCGAACTCGCCCGGTGTCGTGCCGCCCTGGTAGAGCTGCCAGCCGATCTTCACCGTGTCGACCGTCGGCAGGACGAAGGGAACGTCGTTGCCACCGTGGTCGCTCGTGGAGGCGGTCAGCTCCGGGTTCGCCACGCCGTCGATCCACACCGCGACGCGGTTGTCCGCCGCGTCGATCTTCCACTCGAAGCACTGCCAGGTGTCCTCGGCGACCGGGGCGGACTCCCGCCAGTTGGTCCAGTCGCCGGTCGGACCGCCGTCGGCGCCGATACCCCAGAAGGTTCCGGGGACCGTGGGCGCGTACTGGCCACCGATCGGACGGACGACCTCCGCGCTGCCGGTGCCGGTCGCTTCCACAAGTGTGAAGTGCGCCCAGTCCGGGGCGGTGGGGAAGGCATCGACGCGCAGACGCATCCGGCCGTAGAAGCGGTTGCCCGGCGCGGCGAAGTCGTCGACGCGCAGGAAGGCGCGTCCGTTGTCGACCGTGTGGATGTGCAGCACCTGGTTGCCGCGACGGGCACGTTCGACGGTGAGCGTGCCGTGGCGGGTGTCGATGCCCCAGTTCAACGTGCTGGGGCCTCCGGGAGGCAGTCGCTCGAAGTCCTCACAGAAGAGCAGGCCGCGGGGGCACGAGGGCGGGGAGGCGCCCGACGCGCCGGCCGGAACGCTGCCGACTGCGGCGCCGAGGATCAGGGTGGCGCTGAGCGCCGCGAGGAAATTGCGCATGGTCATCCTCCAGGACGGCTGGTCCCCCACCACACGGGCCGGGCCAGCAGGCACTTTCCGGCCATCCGATGCTGCCGTGCTTCCGCTCGCACCGCTGCGCGGTTGCCCGCGCCGCGGCGATTCAAGCCATTCCGGCACGGCCGCATCGACTCCGGTTAGATAGATATATATCGGCGTACGCGAAGTGGTCCGCTTCAGTCGGCCGGCAGTGGATTCCCACCAGCGGGTCCCGAGACGAGGCAGGAGCATCGGCAAGCGTCCGACCGGCAGCCGGTCGACCGGCGTAGACCGGGTCCGACCCGACCACGACGGCACCCGGGCCCGGAGCCGGTGGCTCCGGGCCGGGTCAGCGTCCTGAGGCGGCGGGTTGGTACGTGTCGCCGGTCAGGGGCTGGTGCAGGAGAGGCCGCCGGGCGCCGCGTTGCTGCTGCCGTTGACCAGGAAGCCGAAGGTGGTCGAGGCGTTCGCGCCGAGGGACCCGTTGTAGTCGGCGTTGCGCACGCTGACCGTCCCGCTGGTGCCGGTGTTGATGCCGTTCCAGACGTTGGCGATGGTCTGCCCGCTGGCCAGCGTCAGCCGTACGGTCCAGCCGCTGAGGGCGGCGGACCCGTTGTTGGCCACGGTGACCTCGCCCTGGAAGCCGCCGCTCCAGCTGTTGACCATGCGGTACGTCGCGGTACAGGCACCCGGCGGCGGCGTGGTCGGCGGAGCAGTCGTCGGCGGAGCGGTGGTCGGCGGAGCGGTCGTTGGCGGAGCGGTGGTCGGTGGAGCGGTGGTCGGTGGAGCGGTGGTCGGTGGAGCAGTCGTCGGCGGAGCGGTGGTCGGCGGGGTCGTGGTCGGCGGCGTGCCCGGCACAGTGGTGGAGGCGGCGTTGAGAGCATTGAGGACGGCGGTGTACGCCGCCTTGGGGCTGCTGTTGCGGTCGAACAGCAGCGGGTTCTCGCTGCCGCGCCAGGAGTCGCTGTCCCGGATGCCCCACGTCGTGATGCCGACGCAGCGGGGGACGTTCATGCAGGCCTGAGTCAGGCCCTGGTACTGGCTGGTCGAGGCGTTGGTGACGTCGGCCTCGGTCAACGCCACGTCGACCCCGAGGGCCGCGAAGCTGGACAGCGTCTGCTGGAAGTTGCCCGGCAGCGAACTGCCACCGGTGAAGTGGGTCTGGAGCCCGACGCAGTCGACCGGGACGCCCCGGGACTTGAAGTCCCTGATCATGTTGTAGACGCCCTGCGTCTTGGCGTACGTCCAGTTCTCGATGTTGTAGTCGTTGTAGCACAGCTTCACGCTCGGGTCCGCGGCGCGCGCGGTCCGGAACGCCACCTCGATCCAGTCGTTCCCGGTGGACTGCAGGTTCGACGACCGCCGGCTGCCGTTCTCGGCGAAGGCCTCGTTCACCACGTCCCAGTAGGCGAGCTTGCCCTTGTAGTGGGCCATCACGCCGTTGATGTGGCTGATCATCGCGGACCGCAGGGCGCTGCCGCTGAGGCTCCCCCAGAACCTCGGCTGCTGAGCGTGCCAGGCCAGGGTGTGACCGCGGACCCGCATGCCGTGCTGGGTGGCCCAGTTGTAGATCGCGTCACCGTTACGGAAGTCGAACTGACCCTGGTTGGGCTCGGTCGCGTCGGGCTTCATCTCGTTGACGGCCGTCATCATGTCGAACTCGCGGTCCGCGATGGCCAGGAAGCCCGAATCGTTGAGACGGTCCGCCCCCATGGCAGCGCCGAAGTACCGGCCGCTGCGCTCGGCGGCGGCCTGCAGTGTGGTCCCGGGCGGGCCGCTGAGATCGGCTTGGGCGAAGGTCGCCATGGCCATCGAGGACACGGTGACCGCCAGGGCGCAGGCCCCACCCAGAAGCAGCCTGGCGGCACCTCTGGTTCGGTGTTTCGGTCGAGCGGGTAGGTCGTTCATCTGCGTTTCTCCTCGGTGTGACCACCGGCCGCTGCCCGGATCGCCCGGTGGATGAAGTGCATTGGCGTCGTACGCCCGTGCGGAGTGACCCTGCCCTGCCGCGATGTTATATCGAATCAATTCGATTTGCGCGTCCGGCGGCCGATAGTGTTGGGCCAGCGACGAGCGCGACACCGACGGTGACGTGACGAGATCGCCGCGGTAATGGCGATGCGGCGGAACCTGCTGGTGCCCCACACTCCCCCGTATGGCCACGTCACTGAGCAGTGTCGCCGAGCTGACCGGCGAGATGCGTTCGGGCGCCCGGGTTAAGTTCCTGTTCTTCTGGGGCCACCAGCCGCAACGCGACGGCGCCATCGGGGCTGGCTGCCTGAGTCAGTGGTGGCCGGCGCCGTTCACCATCGACGGGCTGCGCTTCCCCACGACCGAGCACTACATGATGTGGCGCAAGGCGACCCTGTTCGGTGACCAGGCGACGGCCGCCCAGATTCTGACGGTGAGGCACCCGCACGCGGCGAAGACCCTCGGCCGGCAGGTCGCCAGCTTCGACCAGCAGGTATGGGAGCAGCACCGGTACGACGTCGTAGTGACCGGCAGCGCGGCGAAGTTCGGCCAGCATCCCGCGCTGCGCACCTACCTGCTGGGCACCCGCGAGCGGGTGCTCGTGGAGGCCAGTCCGCTCGACCGGGTCTGGGGCATCGGCCTGACCGCCGACCACCCGCACGCCGCCGACCCCGCACGGTGGCGAGGACTGAACCTGCTCGGCTTCGCACTCATGCAGACCCGCGCGACCCTGCTTGAGCAGGAACCAACCGACGGGTGAGCCTTCGGCGCCGCTCCGGACCTGACCGGCCGCGGGGCGCCAGCGCGGCCGAGCGTCGGCGCCGGGATCCGAGCCGTCGCGCACCACGAGGCCCGGTCGGCGCATCACCGCCGCCCCGCCCACCCGGGGCCGAATCCACACTGACGCTTGTCAATGTTGCCAGAGTGGACGCAGACGTGCTGGAATGGCTCATATCGCCGCAGCACGGGGGCAACCGTGCTGAGAACGGCCAGCACGGGAGCATCGTAGGGGCAGCAGCGCGTCGCCGTGACAGACGCGCGCAGGCCCATCGCCGGGCCATCGCCAGGACGGCGGGCACTCTGCCGGGCAGGCATTCCCCCGCCGGACGTATCCCCCGGCACGCGACCCCGATGGCCGACGCGCTCGACGGCTGACATGCCGGGGCATCCGATTCGGTCTGCCAACACATCAGAACCGGCGACGAGGTGAGAAGCGATCATGGATTCCCGAGAGAGTTTCGCGGAGCGGTACGGCCGTCGCCCGCTCTGGGCGGCGGTGATCCTGCTGGCGGTGTCGGTCGGCGCGGTCGTACTGCTCAACCGGGCCGACCCGGAGGCGGAGCCGGCGGATCTGCAAGCGCAGATCGTGGACCGGATGCGGACCACGCTCGAACAGGCGGACCCGGGGCAGCACAACCACGCCGGACACAGCGCCCAGCAGGGGAACAGCACCGAGAAGCCGCCAGTGATCTGCGGGGTTCGCGTCTACGGCTACGAGCCGGCAGAAGCCACCGCCCTCGCCGACGTCCAGAAGGTCTACGGCTTTCACCTCTGCGGAGTCGCCGAGCAGAAGCGTCCCTGGGACGTGGCGGTCAAGCTGGCCGGCCCTCTGATCATGGACCTGTCCACCGACCCTCCGGGCATCCAGGTCGTCGAGGCGACAGCCGACGTCAGGTTCGTTGATCGGCTGCGGGAGATGTTCCCGGCCAAGTACGCGACGTTGGCGCAGGAGGAGGCGCTGACCGCTACGGAGATGGCCGACCAGCGCCGCCGGTACGACGCCGCAGCCGGGCTCTGACCACGCCGGGCCGCCGAGCAGGGTCCGTGGACCCGTCACCGATCCGGCGATCCCGGACAGCTTGCTTCACATCCACCTATAGATAGATCAGCATTGATATTTAAGTTGATAGATGCAACAGTGGCTTTGGGAGCGTTCCCATGCTGATCTCTCGTACCGAGGAACGGAGGATGAACAGTGCGTTCACACAGGTCCGACCAATCCGGCGGACGACCCCGGTCAACCGTCCGGCGGTCCCTCCAGGCGCTCGTCCTGATGTTCGCCATGGTGGTCGGCACGCTGCCCTGGACCGGCGCAGCCCAGGCCCACGGCACCGTCATCAGTCCGGCGACTCGCGCGTACCAGTGCTGGAAGACCTGGGGCAACCAGCACACGAACCCGGCCATGCAGCAGCAGGACCCGATGTGCTGGCAAGCGTTCCAGGCGAACCCCGACACCATGTGGAACTGGATGAGTCAACTGCGGGACGGCCTCGCTGGCCAGTACCAGGCCCGCACGCCCGATGGGCAGCTGTGCAGCAACGCCCTCTCCAGGAACGACGCGGTGAACAAGCCCGGGGCATGGAAGACGACCACCGTCAGCCGCAACCTCACGGTCCAGATGTACGACCAGGCCAGCCACGGCGCTGACTACTTCCAGGTCTACGTCACCAAGCAGGGGTTCAACCCGGCCACCCAGCGGCTCGGGTGGGGCAACCTCGACCTGATCGCGACGACCGGGCGCTACGCGCCAGCGCAGAACATCTCGTTCAACGTCTCGCTCCCCGCACGCAGCGGGAACCAGATCCTGTTCGTGATCTGGAGGGCGTCACACCTGGACCAGACCTACATGTGGTGCAGCGACATCACCATCACCTGATCGGCAGGTCCGACGGCACGGCACCACTCCGGCCCAGGGCGCGTTGGCACCCTGGGCCGGATTGTCCTTCCGGTATCCGCCGACACCGCGCCCCCACCCACCTGCTCGAGGAGCTGAACATGCAGCGACGGCGTTATCGCCCGGCCACCATGCTGGCCGGGCTGCTCATCCTGACCCTGTCCGCGCTTCTGGTGCCACCGGCGCCGGTGGCCAGCACTGCGACAGCCGGCCCATCGCACACCCGTGCGGCGCCACTCGCTGAGCTGACCGTGGTATCCGAACGGCTGGCGTTCGGCCTGCAGCGTCCGATCGCGCTCACCGGACTGCCGGACGGTCGGATGCTGATTGCGGAGAAGAGCGGCACCGTCCGTGCGTACCACCCCGATACCGGCTTGGCGGCAGAGCCGGTGCTCGACCTGACCGCCCGGATCGACACGTCGGACAACGAGCGCGGCCTCCTCGGCATTACGCCTGCGCCGAACTTCGCGCGTACCGGGATCCTCTACGTGGCCTACACGAGCCTGCCGGCCGGCACGCTGACCCTGGCGCGGGTGCCCCTCGGCGCTCCCGACCGGCTGCAGGTGCTGCTCACCCAGGAGCACGCCGAGTTCGGCAACCATAACGGCGGACAGGTGGCCTTCGGCCGCGACGGCTACCTGTACTGGTCACTCGGCGACGGCGGCAACGCGAACGACCCCTTCAAGAGCGGTCAGAACCTCGGCACCCTGCTCGGCAAGATTCTGCGGATCGACGTCAACCGCACCTGCGCGGGTAAGCCCTACTGCGTACCCTCGGACAACCCGTTCGTCCGCACGCCTGGCGCGCGGCCGGAGATCTGGGTCTACGGGCTGCGCAACCCGTGGAAGTTCTCCATCGACCCGGTCGACAACTCGCTGTGGATCGGCGACGTCGGCCAGGGCTTGGTCGAGGAGATCGACCACATCCGCCCGTCGCAGCGGGGAGCGAACCTCGGGTGGTCCTGTCGAGAGGGCACGCCGGTCTTCGACCAGACGCAGTGCCGGCCGGGCGTGCGGCTTACCGACCCGGTCTTCGAGTACGACCACTACATGACGGAGAACTGCTCGGTGATCGGCGGCGTGGTGTACCGAGGGTCCGCCACCCCGGAGGCATACGGGACCTACATCGCGAGCGACTACTGCTCGACCCTCGCGTTCGCCGTCCGCCCCAAGCCCACGGGTGGCTACGAGTCCGCCACGATCGGCAACTTCCCCACCCAGCCGACCGCGATCGGCCCCGATGTGCACGGCGAGCTGTACGTGCTCAGTGACCTCCCGGGATGGCTGAGCCGGGTACGGTTCGAGCGGGTCCCGCCAGCCTCTGCCACCGGGGTGACGAACCGCTGAACCTGGGAACAGTCCCTCCGCATTCGTGACGCCACTGTGGACGGCCGCTTACCGGGCGGCCGTCCACGCCGGGCCCGGCCCCCACCGCTTCGCCTACCGCCCCACCCGGGTCCGCCAGGGAGATCGTTGGCGCGCCCAACGCTCGTGCGCTGGGTTCTCACCGGAGTGCGTGGGCAGAGCCTCCGCGACCAGAGCAGACGTCCCCGAGAAGCGCGCTACCGGAGCGGCAGTCGCTCGCCAGGATGATCGCGGTACTGACCCGGGCGCCCACGGATGGGCGGCGATCGCGCAGCGCGTCGCGGACGAACAGTCGTGGCAGGCCGAGAACGGGGCGATCAGCAGTCCGGCGTCATGAGACTCCTGCGCAAACCGCCCTTAAGGGTCGCAACGGTCTGCGAGGATGTGAACGCCAGAATTGGCATGGCTCATCGGTGAGCGAATTCTTCACGGGGGAAACAGATGAAGGCTGTCGTGTACGAGGGACCCAGGACTGTCAGCGTCAAGGAGGTTCCGGACGCGAGAATCGAGAGACCGACTGATGCGCTGATCCGGATTACGACGACGAACATCTGCGGCTCGGACCTGCACATGTACGAAGGACGCACGGACATGGAGTCTGGACGCGTGCTCGGGCACGAGAACATGGGTGAGGTGATCGAGGTCGGCGAAGGGGTCGATCTGGTCAAGGTCGGCGACATGGTGTGCCTGCCGTTCAACGTGGCGTGCGGGTCCTGCGCCAACTGCAACCAGGGTCTGACCGCGTTCTGTCTGGTGGCCAACCCGGCGCCGGGCATGGCCGGCGCGGCCTACGGGTTCGCCGACATGGGTCCCTACAACGGCGGTCAGGCCGAGTTGTTGCGGGTGCCATGGGCGGACTTCAACTGTCTGGTCCTGCCGCCGGACGCCCGGGACATGAGCAGGCAGAAGGACTACGTCATGCTGTCGGACATCTTCCCGACCGGCTGGCACGCCACCGAGCTCGCCTGTGTACGGCCCGGCGACAGTGTGGCGGTCTACGGTGGCGGACCGGTCGGCCTGCTCGCCGCGTACTCCGCGATCATCAAGGGCGCCAACAAGGTGATGGTGGTCGACCGCCATCCGGACCGGCTGCGCCTGGCGGAGCAGATCGGCGCGATCCCGATCGACGATTCGAAGGGATCACCGGTCGACCAGATCCTGGAGCAGACCGGCGGGATGGGCGCGGACCGCGGCTGTGAGGCCGTCGGTTACCAGGCGCACGACCCGGGTGGCCAGGAGAAGGCGGGGCTGACGGTGAACAACCTCGTGCACTCCGTGCGGTTCGGCGGCACGATCGGCGTGGTCGGCGTGTACGTGCCTCAGGACCCGGGAGCGCCGGACCCGCTACAGAAGCAGGGCAAGGTGCCGTTCGACTTCGGCATGTTCTGGTTCAAGGGGCAGACCATGGCAACCGGGCAGTGCAACGTGAAGAACTACAATCGGCAGCTGCTGAACCTCATCGCTACCGGCAAGGCCCACCCGTCGTTCTTGGTGTCCCACGAACTCACGCTGGACGAGGCGCCCACGGGGTACCAGAACTTCGATGCCCGCACCGACGGCTGGACCAAGGTTCTGCTGCACCCGGACGGTCGACACTAGAAACCGGCAACCTGCAGGTGTTTTTCAGCGTGGCCAGGCTGCCTACGCCACCGCGGGGGCCGACAGCAGCCTGGCTCCGCCTGCCTACGCCAGAGCCGGCACTGGCCGATGGACGGCGGCGGGCCCGGCTGGCCGGTGAGGAGCACCGATGACCGACAGCGAACAGGACCGCCCGGAGATCGTCGTCGGACTGGTGGCGACCCCGCCGGACCACCCGGCCCGGGTGGCAGCTCGGCTCACCACCGAGCTGGCCGGCCGGCTCGCCGAGCGGGTGAACGCGGACGTGCGGTGGACCATCCGGGAAGGCTGGGGTGAGGTGGCGCCGCGCCGCGACGGTGGCGTTGAGGCGCTGCTCGAGGATCTGGCCCAACGGCGTGCCGACGACCGGTGGGACGTCGCGATCTGTCTGACCGACCTGCCGCTGAACGCCGAACGGGTGCCGCTGGTCGCGCAGACCTCGGCTCGCCGTGCAGTGGCGATGGTGTCCCTGCCCGCGCTGGGACTGCCTCAGCTGCGAGCGGCCCGCGCGGTCGTTCCGGATCTGGTGAGCCGACTGCTGACCGACGCTTCCGACGAGCGGGTGCCGCCGGCAGGCTGGGCACCAGCCGAAATGACACGTCGGATTCCCGCCGTCCACCGGGTGGTCGACGAGGCCGACGGGGATCTGGGCTACGTCGCCTCCGGGCTGATCGGCCGGGTGCGGCTGTTGACCGGAATGGTCCGCGCCAACCGCCCGGGGCGCGCCCTGCTGGGCCTGTCCAAGCTGCTCGTCGGCGCGTTCGGCACGGCGGCGTTCGCGCTCACCACGGACACCATCTGGCAGATGGGCGATGCGCTCGGAGGACTCCGGCTCACCGTGATCATGTTGCTCGGGCTGACCGCGTTGGTGACCTGGCTGATCGTCGCGCACGACCTGTGGGAGAAGCCAGACCGGGAGACGCCAGCTGAGCTGGCCCGGCTGTTCAACCTGGGTACGATCCTCACCCTCGCCCTGGCCACGGCCGTGTCCTACCTGGTGCTGTTTGCTGGCACGGTGCTCGTTGGCGCGCTGCTGATCGACACATCCGTGCTGGAACAGACCTTGCAGCGGCCGGTCAGTTTCACCGACTACCTGACGCTCGCCTGGATCACCAGCTCGCTGGCCACCGTCGGCGGCGCGATCGGCTCCGGGCTGGAGAACGAGGAAACGGTACGGGCCGCCGCGTACGGCTACCATCCCCAACCCGGCGGCTCGCGGGACGAGACGGCTAGCCCATCGCGGGCGGGATGAGCGGGCACGCACGAGCGAACCGCTGGTGATCCGCGGCCGTGACGTCGCGCTGCGCAGTGGGAGCGGGGCCGGTGCGCGCCGGGCAGGCTTTTCGGGCGCTCGCCGACCGGTTGCCGCGACGAAGTCCGCCGACGCCGTCTGGACGGCCCGGACCGGGAGGGCGATCTTGATGCGGCGGCCGATCAGCGGGTTCAGGTGGTTCCCGGGGGGTAACCGGGCCCCAATGAGTCGTGCCCCGGGTCGCCGTGAGCCGGGCTGCCCGGGCGGGTGCGACCGGATACGGAGGGCTACCCGTGACTCGACTGGCAACCCGAGAGGCAGCCAAGGCCAGGCAGGACGAGGTGCAGCGGCGGGGGCGCGGGCTCGGCTGGATGAGCCTCGGCCTGGGCGTGGCACAACTGGCGGCACCGGACACGGTGCGCCGGATCAGCGGCGTGGACGACTCTTCGACGTCCCGGGCGATGGTGCCACTCGTCGGGGCGCGGGAGCTGATACACGCGGCCGGGCTCCTGACGAGCCGGCGCAAGAGCATGTGGGCGTGGACCCGGGTCGCGGGCGACGCGATGGACCTGGCCTCGCTCGGACTGGCCATCGCCCACCGGGGCGGGCGCCGCCGGCGGCGGCTCCTCGTTGTCACCGGCGCCATCGTCGGGATCACGGTGGTGGACCTGTTGACCGCCGTACAGGCCACCCGGGCGAAGGAGATGGGCTCAGCGCCGGCGGTACGAGGCATCCGCACAGGAGGACCCATGGAGCTGACAGCCACGACGACCATTCGCAAACCGCCGCCTAAGGTCTACGCGTTCTGGCGCGAACTGGACAATCTCCCGACGTTCATGGCTCATCTCGAGGAGATCCGCTCCACCGGTAGCCGTACGAGCCACTGGTCCGCCAGCGCCCCGTTCGGCACGAACGTCGAGTGGGATGCGGAGATCGTCGACGACTCGCCCGGCGAGAAGATCGCGTGGCGGTCGACCGGCAACGCCGACGTGCCGAACGCCGGTACGGTCCGCTTTGTGCCCGCCCCGGATGGTGTGAGCACCGAGGTGCACGTCGTCCTGTCGTACGACATCCCGGGCGGCGCGATCGGCAAGGCGGTCGCCAGGTACTTCGGCGAGGAGCCGCACCAGCAACTCGACGACGACCTGCGTCGGCTCAAGCAGGTGCTGGAGACCGGCGAGGTGGTCCGGTCCGACGGCGCCCCGTGGGGCAAACGGGCCCGCAAGGAGTTCCCGCAGCGTCCGGCGCAGCCGCTGTCGGATGCCGAGTTCGCGAAGGGGGCCCCGGCATGAGGGCGAACACCTGGGCGGGCCGCAACAAGGTCAAGGTCCGTGACGTGCCGGACCCGAGGATCATGAACGAGCGCGATGCCATCGTACGGATCACGTCCACCGCGATCTGTGGCTCGGACCTGCACCTGGTCGATGGGTATGTGCCCACGATGCAGAACGGCGACGTCATGGGTCACGAGTTCATGGGTGAGGTGATCGAGGTCGGCCGGGGCGTCGATCCAGGTCGGCTGCGCGTCGGGGACCGGGTCGTGGTGCCGTTCCCGATCGCCTGCGGCGCGTGCGGCGCCTGCGCCGCCGAGCTGTACTCCTGCTGCGAGAACTCCAACCCCAACGCCGGGATCGCGGAGAAGATGTTCGGTCACCCGGTCGCCGGGATCTTCGGCTATTCGCATCTGACCGGCGGCTTCGCGGGCGGTCAGGCGCAGTACGCGCGGGTGCCGTTCGCCGACGTCGGTCCGCTGAAGATCGAGTCCGACCTGACCGACGAGCAGGTGCTGTTCCTCTCGGACATCCTTCCCACCGGCTACATGGGTGCCGACATGTGCGACATCCAGTCCACCGACGTGGTGGCGGTGTGGGGCGCCGGCCCGGTCGGCCAGTTCGCGATGGACAGCGCCCGGGTGCTCGGCGCCGCAAAGGTCATCGCCATCGACAAGGAGCCGTACCGGCTGCAGATGGCCGAACGGGCGGGCTACACGCCGGTGAACTTCGAGGAGGTGGACGTGCGGTCCCGGCTGCTGGAACTGACCGGTGGGCGGGGACCGGACAAGTGCATTGACGCGGTTGGCCTGGAGGCCACGCACGGCAGCGCGGCCCTCTACGCCTATGACCGGGTCAAGCAGGCGGTCCGCTCGGAGACCGAGCGTCCGCACGCGCTGCGGCAGGCCATTCTGTCCTGCCGCAGCGGTGGCATCGTGTCGGTGATCGGAGTGTACGGCGGTCTGCTGGACAAGTTTCCCGCCGGCGCGTGGATGAACCGCGCGCTGACCCTGCGTACCGGCCAGTGCCACGTGCAGCGCTACATGAAGCCGCTGCTGCAGCGCATCGAGCGTGGGGAGATCGATCCGACCCGGGTCATCACCCACACCCTGTCGCTGGACGAGGCAGAACGCGGCTTCGAGATGTTCAAGAACAAGCAGGACAACTGCGAGAAGGTTGTCCTCAAACCCTGACGGATCACTTGCATCCGGCCGCCGCGCGCGCACGGCGGCCGGCCGGATGCGGCGTCCTCCCGGTGTGGAGCGCCGCGCCCGGCAGTTTGCGGCGGACGACACTGGGTAGGCGCGCTTGGTGAGCGGGTCAGACACGGAGCTGAGCACCCGGTCGGATACCAGCCGTGCCGTGGCGTTCAGCGATGCCATCTTCGCCATCATCATCACACTGCTGGTCCTGGACCTCCGGGTACCGGACGTCCCACCCGGTCGCCTCCTGTCCGGCCTGCTCAGCCAGTGGCCGTCGTATGGCGCGTATCTCGCGTCCTACTCGTACGTGGCCGTCGTCTGGCTCAATCACAAGGCGGCGTTCAACCGGATTCAGCAGACCGATCGCGGCCTGCACTGGGTGAACCTGTTCGTGCTGTTCAGCACGGCCCTGCTGCCGTTTCCGACCGCCGTCGTGTCGCACGCGCTGCAGGAGCACAACAACGCGGACCAGCGCGTGGCCGTCGCCTTTTACGCGTTGATCGGCGCGTTGCTGTGCGCAAGCTGGCTGGCGTTCTACCACTACCTGGCCCGGAGCCCCGACTTGCTGAAGGAACAGGTCAGAGACGACTTCTTTCACGTCGAGCGATTCCGGGCCCTCGCCGGGGTCGTCCTGTACGTCCTCGCGGGAGTAGTCGGCTACCTGGTGGCGCCGTTGCTCGGCCTCGCCATATTTCTCCTTCTGCCCGTCTTCTACGCGATCACCAGCGCTGGCCTGTACCAGTTCGGGGTGATTCGCCGGATCACTCGCCGACCTGGCCGACGAAGAGGCTGAAGGCGGCGGGCCAGCCGCCGTTCTACCCGGCGGGCGCGAGCACCCGCCGGGTTCCGGGTTCGAGGGCATTCCCACAAGCCCACCCTCAGTCGGAGGTTGGTGACGCTACAAGATCTCGAGCGGTTGCGGGCCGGTCGGCGGCGGGAACGCGGTGTCGAGTGCCGCCACGTCCTCCTCAGTCAGCTGCAGGTCTCGCGCTTCCGCGTTCTCCCGGGTGTGTTCGGGGTTGGACGATCGGGGGATGGCCGCCACCATTTCCTGCCGCAGCACCCAGGCCAGCGCCACCTGGGCCGGGGTGGCCTCGTGCCGGGCGGCGATCTCCGCGATCTGGGAGTGGCCGAGCAGTCGACCCTGCTCGATCGGCGAGTAGGCCATCACCGGGATCCGGTGCTCGCGTAGCCACGGCAGCAGGTCATATTCCGGACCGCGGCGGGTGAGGTTGTACAGGATCTGATTGGTCGCGCAGTCTTGCCCGCCCGCCGTCTCGAGTAGCTCCGTCATGTCGGAAAGATCGAAGTTGCTCACGCCCCACTGCCCGATGTCACCGGCGTCGACGAGTTCCGCGAACGCCTCGATGGTCTCCGCGAGTGGATGCGAGCCGCGCCAGTGCAGCAGGTAGAGGTCGATGTGGTCGACGCCGAGTCGTTGCAGGCTGCGGCGGCAGGCCTGCACGGTTCCCCGTCGGCTGGCGTTGGACGGCAGCACCTTGTCGACCAGAAAGACGTCGTCGCGTCGTCCGGTGATCGCCTCGCCGACGAGTTCCTCGGAAGCGCCGTCACCGTACATCTCCGCAGTGTCGATCATGGTCAAGCCCAGGTCGAGCCCGGTGTGTAGGGCGGCGATCTCGTCCCGCCGCTTTGCGGGGCGCTCACCCAGGTACCAGGTTCCCTGGCCGAGCACGGGCATGGTTTGGCCGGACGGCAGCTCGATCATTTGTCGACCTTCCTGAGCCTGAATACGAGTAGGTTGCCTGCGTTACCCGCTGCGACAGGCAGCACACCCACGGGCGGCGTTCGCTGGCCCGTTTGTGGGTGCCCGCACCGGGAAGGCGACCCGGGAGTGAGCGATGCGCCGCCGACGGGGTGGCGCCGCGAAGGGGAGGCCGCAGAATGGCGCAGAGCCAGCAGCCACTGACCGGCAAGCGAGTTGCTTGCCTCGCCGCTGACGGGGTGGAGGACGTGGAATACACCCAGTCCCGGGCCGCCGCAGAGCAGGCCGGAGCCGAGGTCCACCTGATCTCGTTGCAATCCGGCGAGATCCAGTCGATGAACCAGGACATCAATCCGGCCAACCGATATCACGTGGACCGGACCGTGAACGAGGCCGATGCGGCCGACTATGACGCCCTGTTGCTGCCAGGCGGGACTGTCAACCCCGACCGGCTCCGGATGAACCCGCAGGCGATGGACTTCGTCCGAGCGTTCTTTCAGCAGAATAAGCCGGTGGCGGCGATCTGCCACGGCCCCTGGTCGCTGGTCGAGACCGGAATGGTCAACGGTCGGACCGTCACCTCGTTCCCCAGCCTGCGCACCGACATCCGCAACGCTGGCGGAAACTGGGTGGACCAACAGGTGCAGGTCGACAACGGCCTGGTCACCAGCCGCAACCCCAGCGACCTCCCAGCCTTCTGCTCGAAAATGGTCGAGGAGTTCGCCGAGGGCAAACACGTCCGCCAGATGTCGACAGCCTGACTCGATGGGGCTCAGGGCCGGGAGGATCAGCCCGGCCCCGAGCGCTGCCCGGCGGCTGACCCAGCGCAACGGCGGGGCCGAAAGAGACCCGCCGGTCACGGCTGGTACTGGTTGCGGGTGCGGGGCAACCACTGGGGGTGCTGGTCACGCAGATAGCGGATCAGTCCCTCGCGTAGGTCGCAGCTCAGGTCCCAGGCGCTGGCGCCGTCCGCAGCTGAGGCCTGCACCTGGATGATCACGGTCTGCGCGGTGGCGTCGACCATCTGGAGCACCCACTGGCTGCGATCCCACAGCGGTGCGGACTCGACCAGTCGGCGTACCTCCCGGCGCAGGTCGTTAAGGTCCGCGGTGTGGTCGACATGGATCTGGATCTTGCCGATCACCCGCGACTCGTTGCGGGTCCAGTTCTGAAACGGCCGCTCGGTGAAGTACGTGGTCGGCAGGATGAGTATCCGTTCGTCCCAGAGCCGGATCACCACGTTGGTCAGCTTCACCTCCTCGACCCGGCCCCATTCGCCTTCCACCACCAACACGTCGCCGACGTGCAGCCCGTCGGCGAAGGCGACCTGGATGCCGGCGAACGCGTTGGCGAGCGCGGTTCGGGCGGAGAGGCCGATCACCGCGCCGACCACCCCGGCCGAGGTCAGAATGGAGACGCCGAAGAGGCGTACCGGCCGGAAGGTGATCAGGATCAGGCCGATCGCAACGATCGTGACGACGACCACCGTGAGCCGCCGCACCGGACGGATCTGGGTCCGGGCCCGCCGGGCCCGCCGGCTCCTGGTCACATCATTCGGCAGTCGACTGAACACGACCGCCTCGGCCACCTGCAACACCCTGACCACCAGCCACGCACCGACGGCGATCAGGGTCAGCAGGATGGCGTGCCGCAGATAACGCTGCCACCCGGTCAGTCCGGGCGGCAGCGCGTAGTACACCACCCAGACCAGCAGGACCGCGGCCGCCGGGCGGCGGCAGGCGAGCCGCAGCGGCTCCAGCAGCCACTTGTAGCGGCCACGGGCAACCCGGCGAGCCAGCACGCCGGAGACCAGGTCCACGACCACGGCCGCCGCCAGCGCGGCCAACACGATCAACGCGGTACGCATCAGTTGCCGTTCACCGTGATCCTGATGCCACCTTTCCCTGGCTCGCTGCCCAGTCCACGGGCCCAGGGTGCCATCCGGTCCGGTGGCGGGCGGCGAACATCGACAAACAACCGCTGAACGGGCCTGCGTCAGCCGCCCGACGGTGGCTTCCGGGTTGCCGGCCTGGCAGCGCCGATCCGCCACCGCCTACGGGCGGGTGACCGTGGAGCGGGGCGTCGGCCATGCGCGGCATTCGGCGGCCCGCCGCGAACGCAACTGGAACTGGCTGCGATGGAGGTGACCACGTTCGGGCACACGGGTCAGTCGAGGCGGAAGCTTGCGAGGGCCAGTCGTTGCAGAGGCTCCGTCGCGGTCCACTGGCTGTCCTGGGTCATCCAGGACAGGCTGTGGGCACGGGTCCTGCTGTCATTGACCAGCAGCCGCCGGACGTGCAGCCGCACACCGCCGGCCTGGTCGCAGGTGTACTCCCACTCCGCGGCGCCACCCGCGCGGATGACCGGCCCGATGCTGATCTTCTGGTAGCCGGAAAGCGCCCCGGTCTTCACCGCCTCGCGCTCTGCGGCGGCCCACTGCTTCGAGGGTGTGGGGGAAGCTTCGGCGGTGAGGTCGACAGCGATGGCTCGCACCTCGGCGGGGTCGCGGAAGCAGACAGTTTCGCCCTCGGTGTGCCGGGTCCATCCGTGCGGAACTGCCACCAGGAAGCGGGCCGGGTCCTGGTGCCAAGCCCATCCGTCGGGCAGCGCGTACGGGAGCGGTGCGGTGGGTTCCTGCAGAGGCTCGGCCTCGCTGGAGGCGTCATCGTCCAGGCAGAGGTGGGCGGGCACTTCCGCACTGGTCGACTCCATCGCGCCGGCCGCCGCACCGCCCGGGTCGACGGCCGGCACGCCGTCCTGGCCACGCAGGCCGCCGAGCACGGCACCGGCTGCCGTGACAATGATGGCCACGACCGTCAACAGTCCCAACACTGCGCCAGCGAACGCCCAGCCGGTCGTCCGGTCGCGGGTGTTCGACGCCCTCGCCGTGATGACCGTGGTGTCGATCGCGTCCTCGGCGATCGGCACCGGCGGTGTGGTGGTCCGCGACCGCCGCGGCGGTCGGGTGGACATCCGCCACCGGCGGCGCGCCCGGGGCACCGGCACGGGCTCGATCGGTACGGTCGCCTCGGCCACCTGCTCCAGCAGGGCGCGGGCCTCGTACGCGGACAGACGCTGACGGGGATTGCGCAGCAGGAGTCCAGTGATCGCCGGTTCGAGTGGCAGGACGCTCATCCGGTCGGGAGCCTCGGTGGCCAGAGCGGCGAGTGTGGCCAGGGTCGAGGGCCGGGTCCACGGTGGGCGGCCCTCCGCGGCCAGGTAGAGCGTCGCGCCGAGAGCCCACAGGTCCGAGGCGGGGGTGGCCCTGCCATCGCGAGCGCGCTCCGGCGCGACGTACTGGTTCCTCGACAGGTTCGCCGCACTGACGGTCGCCGGGCTGTGGCTGTCGAAGATCGACAGGCCGAACCCGCCGAGCATGACGCGCCCGTCGTCGCCGAGCAGCACGTTCTGCGGACAGAGCTCCCGATGCACCACACCCATCTCGTGTGCGGCGTTCAGTGCGGCGAGCAGGTGCAGCCCGACCCGCGCCACCTCGGCCGGCGGCAGCGGGCCGTCGGCAGCAACCACCTCGGGCAGGGACCGGGAGGGCACGTACTCCATGACAAGCCACAGGTGCCCGTCGGCGCTCAGCACGTCCCACATCCCCATCACGCTCGGGTGGTCCAGCCCGGCCAGTCCACGAACCTCGGCCAGCGTCCGCTCGTGCAACCGGGACCGTTCGGCGTCGCTCGCCCATCCCGGCACGGCGATCTGCTTGAGCGCGACGTCCCGGTCGAGCACCTCGTCGCGGGCCAGCCAGACCCGTCCCGGAGTGGCAGGGTCCTCGATCGGCAGGAGCCTGCGGTACCGGCCGGCGAGCAGCTCGTCATCCATGCTGGTGATTCGGAGCGGTCCACCGCTCGGATGGGTGGATGAGCGGGAAGCACATCGGCCGTCGGTGCGGACCGGCTGGACCGGCTGACGGTGTGACCGCAGCCGGCCCGTGCTCAGCTCAGCTCAGCTCAGCTCAGCTCAGCTCAGCTCGACCGTACCCACGATTCGCGTGGGGGCGACGGAGCCGCCCGCGGGCTCGTTGGAAACGCCGAAGGTTGCCGCCTCGGCGACCGGGCCGATGACCGTGGTCGACGCCCTGGCGCCCTCGGCTAGTCGCCCCACCTTGCGGGGTTCGCTGCCGCGGATGAGCCAGAGCTCGTAGATCCGCCCGGGGCCGGGTTCCGGCAGGTCGCGCAGCAGCACCACCCCTCGGTCTCGGTCGCGGGAGACCACCACGGTCGCGGAGCCGCCGGGCTGCAGCGACCGCTCGAACACCCGGGCGTCCGGGGCGTCCAGGACGGCGGCGATCTGCCGAGCCTGGTCGCTGCTGGCCTGCTCGTCGCTGATCCGATCATTGCTCACGGTCCAGGTGACCGCGCTCGCGCCGCCGGCCACGAGGACGGCCGCGGCGGCAGCCACGGTGATCCGTCGCCACCTGCTTACCTGCCGTCTGGCGCTGTCTCCTGCGGCAGCCGAGCGCAACTGCGGGGTGCGCGCCGCCTGGGTGAGGGTGCGCTCCCGTAACCCCGGGGGTGTGGCCTCGACGACGGTGTCGTCGGCGAGCCGTGCAACCGTCTCCCGTAATTCGGTCACCTCCAGGCGGCACGACTCGCAGTCCGCCAGGTGCCGCTCGAACGCCGCCCTCTCGAGGTCGTCGACCGCGTTCAGGGCGTACGCGCCGGCGAGGGTGTGGATGTCGGCGCTCATGCCCGTCCCTCCATTTCGATTCCCAGGCAGTCGCGCATCCGGATCAGTCCGTCGCGCATCCGCGTCTTCACCGTCGGCAGCGGTGTCTTCAGCTTTTCGGCGACCTCCCGGTAGGTGTGGCCGCCGTAGTAGGCCAGGGCCACCGCCTCCCGTTGGACCGGCGTCAGCCGACCCAGGCACCGGCGGACCTGTTCCCGCTCCAACCGGGCGGTGACGTCCTCGACAACCTCGTCATAGGGGACATGCGTCTCGGTCGCGGCGACCTGCAGGGTGCGGTTGGTGTGGGCCTGCTCGGAACGCACTCGATCCACCGCCCGGCGGTGCGCCATGGTCAGAATCCAGGCTGAGGCTGAGCCACGACCGGCCTCGAAGCGGCCAGCGGTGCGCCACACCTCGACCATCACCTCCTGCGTCACCTCCTCGGCCTGCGCCGGGTCGCGCACGACGCGGCGGGTCAGCCCGAGGACGCGGCCCGCCATCGTGTCGTACAGCGCCGCGAACGCCGCCTCGTCGCCCCGTGCCACCCGAGTCAGCAGCTCGTCGGCGCTCGGTGGCGTCGGGGTGTCCGGCGGCACCGAACGTAGCCGCCGCGCCTGTTCCGGGTCACCGCTCATTCTCGGCATGTCCTCTCCTGTGCTGGCGGCCGTTCCGTGTGCCGCCGCGTACTCGGTGCTAGGCGACATGAGCGTGAGCGAGGCGCGCGTAGACGATGACATTGTCGCGGTAGTGCTGAGTGGCGTCGTCGAACTCGCCGCCGCAGGTGATCAGACGTAGCGCCGAATGGTCGGTAGCCCCGTACACCTCATCGGTGGGAAAGTCGTCCTTGGGATACTGCTCGACCTTGCTGACGGTGAACATCGCGGTGCTGCCGTCCTGACGGTTGACCGTTATCCCGGCGCCGACGGACAGCTTGCCCAGATCGAAGAACGTTCCACGACGGCCCTTCCAGTTGACGTGCCCGGCCAGCACGGCCGGACCGAGGGCCCCTGGCGTCGGTGCCTTGGTGAACCAGCCCACGTCGGTGGCGCTGTCCGGGACCTCCATCGCCCCGTCCGCCCGCAGGCCGAGGGCGACAATCGCGGCGGTGGCCTTCAGCGACGGGATCGACACCCGCGTTGGGGGCGAACTGGCCATCAGTGGTCCCGAGGTCAATTCACCCGGCTTGGTCGCCCGAGCGGGCGACGCCGTCGCGGCTGGGGCGGCAGCGGAGGCGTCGGGCCGAGGTGGCTCCCCAGCCCGGTCGGTCACCGCGAAGCCGATCGACACGGCCGCCGTCACGGTGAGGATGCCGGCCACCGCCAGGAGCGCGAAGCGCCCCCGGCGGCGTCCGGCCGGCACTGGTGCGTCGCCGGTGTCCATCACGAACGATTCCGGCTCAGCGCTCGCCGGCGAGCCGGCGTCGCGCGACGACCGCACCCGCGGCGCCGAGCAGCGCGAGGCCACCCACGGTGTACATCATCATCGGCGATCCACCGGAGGTGCTGCCATCGCCGGTGGCGACACCCCCGGCGGGTACGGACCCGGCGGCGGCGCCGCTGACCATGCCGCACGTCGCGGGGTCGGTGGCCTCGGCGGGGATGCCGTTGACGCCGATGGACTTGGCGAACGTCGACTCCCCGAGAGCTTCCATGTCGTACTTACCGTTCTTGTTGGCGTCGATGCCGTGTTGCACGAGGTGCAGGTCCTTGAGGTGCTCGATGGTGCCCTTGGGCAGGTCGGCAGCGGGGATGGTGCGCTCGTAGCTGAGGTTGCCCTGCGCGTCGGCCTTCGGCATCCGGTCCACCGCCAAACCGCTGGCCTTGGTCGTGTCCCCGGTGGTGGTCAGCGAGATGAAGATGTCCCCGTACATCTTCAGGCCCTCCTCCGTGCTGACGAAGCCGTTGCCGTTGGTGTCGGCGGACTTGTCCGGGCAGTGGAAGTCCATACCGTTGGCCGCGCCGTGCACGTGCTGGGCGTGCGGCGAGTTCGGCGTCATGCCCTTCGACCGGATCATGACCTTCAGGTCGCCGCCACTCGTCGCGGTCAACGTCGCGGTACCGGTGGCACCGGTCTCGTTGAGGTCCTGCAGCTGGACCTGCACGCTCTCGTCGGCCTGCGCGACGCCCGGGAACGCGAGGACCAGCACGGCCGCTGGTAGGGCGAGCAGGGCTCGGGACAGTCTCACAACAGATCTCCGTCTCCGCCTGGGTACGGCGTTGATACTCACGTGCGGTCAGGAGGGATTCGTGGCGTGGTGGTCGCCGGATTGGTGCCGGACGGGGTTCTTTTCGGCCCGGGAGGTCAGGTGATGGTGACGGTGGTGCTGTGCCAGCCGGTCGCGCCGTCGGGGAAGGGCGCGGCCCGCTGGTCGGTCTGGGTCGCACCGGTGGCATCGGTGGCCCGTACGCGCAGCGTGTGGCTGCCAGGGGTGGCGTCCCAGCGGTAGGTCCACTGCCGCCACAGGTCCGGCGATGGGCCGTCGGCGAGGCGGGCCTGCCGCCACGGCCCGTCGTCGATCTGCACCTCGACGGCGGTGATCCCGCGCCGTTGCGCCCAGGCGACACCGGCGATCATGACGGGTCCGACGCGACGTTGGGCGAAGGGTTTCGGAGTGTCGATGCGAGATGCGGTCTTGACGGGTGCATCGGCTGCCCACCCGCGTTGGACCCAGTAGGGGTCGAACGCGTCGAAGGTGGTGACCTTCATCGAGGTGAGCCATTTGCAGGCGCCGACGTAACCGTAGAGGCCGGGCACGAGCATGCGGACGGGGAAGCCGTGTTCCAGGGGCAGGGGTTCGCCGTTCATGGCCACGGCCAGGAGCGCGTCGCGCCCATCGAGGATCGCCTCGATCGGGGTGCCGATGGTCATGCCCTCCACCGAGCGGCTGACGAGCTGGTTCTGCCCGGGGCGTACGCCCGCTTCGCGTAGCAGCGGTGCGAGGGGAACGCCGGTCCAGCGGGCTGTGCCGATGTAGGGACCACCGACCTCGTTCGAGACACAGTTGAGCGTGATGTCACGCTCCACGAGGCCACGGGCGAGAAGATCCTCGAATCTCCAGGTACGAGGGCGGTCGACCGCTCCGTCGAGAGTCAACCGCCAGGTTTCAAGGTCGACCTGCGGGACGGTGAGAGCGGTGTCGACCCGGTAAAAGTCCCGGTTGGGGGTGACGAACGCCGAGGCCCCGTCCACGCCAACGGAGACACCGCCGGGTAGCGGCGGCGCCGGTCGCACTGGCGGCGGAATCCGAACGCCGGCGCGGGAACGGGCACCCACCGCGCTGCCGCGACCGACAGCCTGGCCGATCGCGGCCGCGACGCCGGCGGTCAGCGCTGCCCCCGTCGCCGTGGCCAGGAATTGACGGCGGTTGAGCAGCCGCGGCCGGCTCGACGCGGTGACCCTGACCGTCCGAGCGGCGCGCACCAACACCAGCATCGCCGCCATCCCGATGCCGACGCCCGCCAGGA
Organism: Micromonospora sp. NPDC005194; assembly: GCF_040608335.1. NCBI lineage: Bacteria > Bacillati > Actinomycetota > Actinomycetes > Micromonosporales > Micromonosporaceae > Micromonospora > Micromonospora sp. NPDC005194. The sequence goes on from NZ_JBEXIA010000016.1 coordinate 115,206, forward strand.
CCGGCAGGACGTCCGACGACGTCGCCCCCGGGCGGGACAGGATGGCGGCGACACCGACAGCAGCGAACACGGCGAGGCCAGCCAGACCGTAGCGGCGTCGTCGTAGCGCCGCCGCGCCGAGCAGAACCGCGGTCAGGACGAGCAGGGCGTAGACGCCGACAAGGAGAGCGATCTTGTCGTTGGCGCCGAAGGTGCGGATGGCGAATGCCTTGACGCTCTGCGGTGCCAGGTCGATAGCGACGCCACCGACTGCCAGCACCGGGTCGGCGGCCGGATCGACCAGCGCCGCGAGGAGATGAGCCACGGCGAGGGCCACCCCGGCGGTCAACACGCCGACGACGAGGCCGCGAACGGCGGTCATGCTGAGGGACGGCCCCGGCCGGCGGTTTGCCGGCCGGGGCTCGATGTCGGTCGACGCCATCAGCTCTTGGGCATCAGAACGGTGTCAACGATGTACACGGTGGCGTTGGCCGTCGAGACATTCCCGCAGACCACCATCGAGGTGCCATTGACGGTGAACGACGAGCCGCTGCCGGTCACCACGAGCTCGCCGCCCTGCAACGTCTTGTGGGTGCCAGCCAGAGTGTCCGGCGACAACTGGGTCGGCACCACGTGGTAGGTCAGGACCTTCTTCAGCATGGCGTCGTCGGCCAGGACCTTGTCCAGATCCGCCTTCGGGATCTTGGCGAACGCGTCATTGGTCGGCGCGAACACCGTGACGCCCTGCGCGCCGTTGAGCGAGTCCACCAGGTTGGCCTTCTTGACCGCCGTCACAAGCGTCGAGAGCAGCGGATTGCCGGATGCGGCGGTGGCCACCGGCACCTTCGCCATCGCCTCGAAACTACCCGGGTTGGACGGATCGGCCGGCACGGCCGAGCACCCCGAGCCGAACTGACCCGACATCATCATCGAAGGCGAGGCCGAAGCCATCGGCGCGCTGGCCGACATGCTCGGCGCGCCGCTGGCGCTGTCCTCGCTGTCGGTACCGCCGCAGGCGGACAGGGCCAGCACCGCGATTACGCCAACCGTGGCAAACAGGCGCCGCTTCATACGAACTCCTCAGATGCTTGTACGTCATTGCTGCTGTCATGAGGCATTCGAGGCCGCCCTAGAGACGGATGGGCGCAAGGTGGAGAAATTTGACGCGCTCGACGGCCATGCCGGCGCGTGATGCCGGCGGGGCGTCGGCGATGCTGTGAGCGTGGAGTACGTGTCCAGAGTGCCGCGACCGCCGCTGGACGGGCTGATCGACGACCTTTACTACCTGGAGGGTACGCCGCCGTACGCCCGGCTGACGCTGCCGCCGATGCCGGCGGCGTTGCTCATCGTCAATCTCGGACCGCCGTTCCGCATCCGCGCCGGCACCGACATCGAGACGGCCGAGTACGCCGACGGCTGCGTGGTCACCACGCCCACCCGCGCGTTCGAGTTCGGCTATCCGCTCCGGACCCGGTCCGTCGGCGTGCACGTCAAGCCGTGGGGGCTGGCGCCGTTCCTGCCGATGCCCGCGGCCGAGCTGTGTGACCGGCCGGTGACGCTGGAGCAGGTCTGGGGCCGGCCCGCCGTCGCCGAGCTGCGAGACCGGCTGGCCACGGCGGACGGACCCCACGAGATGCTGACGCTGCTCGAGGAGGAGCTGATGCGACGGCTGTGCGAGACCGCCGGCCTGGGGCTGGTCCGCCACACGAGCAGCGTCATCGCGGCGACCAGCGGGGCGGTGGCGATCGGCGACCTGAGTGTCGCAGCCGGTGTCAGCAGCACCCATCTGGCGCAGCGGTTCAAGGAGCTCATCGGCGTCACGCCGAAGCGGCTGGCCCGCACCCACCGCTTCACCGCCACCGTGTTCGCGATCAACCCCGCCGGACCGATCGACTGGGGTGAGCTCGCCGGTGCTGCGGGCTACTTCGACCAGGCCCACTTCGGCCACGAGTTCCGGGCGTTCACCGGGCTCACTCCGACCCGGTACCTCGAAGTCCGGCGGCGGTTCCTGCGCGAACATCCCGGCCACGCGATGGACGGCTGGCCACTGCCGGCCGATTGATTTCCTACAAGAGCGACAGCTCACGGCGCGCTAACTTGAGGGCACCCCGAAGTAGAGGAGAGCCCCGTGGGCACAGTGGTCATGTACAGCTCGGTGTCCGTGGATGGCTTCATCGCGGACGAGAATGACCAGCCCGGGCCGCTGTTCGACTGGTTGACCAGCGGTGACGTCCCGTTGGACGAGGGCGGCGGGCTGAAAGTGTCACAGACGTCCTACGACTACACCCGGCCGTACTGGGACCAGATCGGGGTGACAGTCGTCGGCCGCCACGTCTTCGACATGACGGACGGCTGGGACGGGAAGCCTCCGGGCGGGATCGACCACGTGGTCGTCGTGACGCACCGGCCGGCGCCCGAGGGCTGGGATCCCGAGGCGCCGTTCCACTTCGTCGACGGCGTCGAGGCAGCCATGGCCAAGGCACAGGAGCTTGCGGGTGACCGAGTGGTCGAGGTCGCCGCTGGCGACGTCGGTGGCCAGGTGCTTGCCGCGGGCCTGATCGACGAGGTGCGCACGGACGTCGTACCCGTCGTGTTCGGGTCCGGCAAGCGCTACTTCGGGTCGGTCCACGCGCACCACCTGTTGGAGGATCCTGACGTGGTGATTCACGGCAACCGGGTGCTTCACCTGCGCTATCGGGTGCGCCGCTGACCGATCTGACCGTTTGGCACTCCGGGGGCGCTTCAACACTTTGCTCTTGCGCTAAGTATCGCTGCGGGCGACACTTAGCCGCATGGCACAGTATTCGGCGCAGCTCGACGGCGTGTTCGTCGCCCTTGCCGACCCGACCCGGCGCGGGGTCATCCGGCGCCTCGGCCACGGCCCGACGAGCGTCGGCGATCTCGCCCGCGAGTTTCCGATGACCCTTCCCTCGTTCATGAAGCACGTACGGACGCTCGAATCCAACGGGCTGATCCGCACGACCAAGTCCGGCCGGGTACGCACCTGCGCGCTCAACCGCGAGTGCCTCGCGCTCGTCGACGACTGGCTCGGGGAGCAGCGCCGAATCTGGGAAGCGCGCACCGATCGCCTCGAACGCCTCGTCACCGACCCCGAGGAGAACCAACAGTGAATCCGGATCTGGACCTGACCGTGGAGCGTGTCATCCGCGCCTCCCGCGCCGCGGTTTGGAGCGCGTGGACGGACCCGTCCCGCTTCGAGAAGTGGTGGCTCCCGGCTCCGACCCTGTGCCGCGTCGACCGCCTGGACGTCCGGCCCGGTGGCGCGCTCGTGACCCGCCTCAGCGATGACGGGGTGAAATTCGTCCCGCACCTTGACGCGACCTTCCTCGTCGTCGAGGAACTGGAGCGGATTGTGTTCACGAACGCGATTGACAGCGCCTGGCGGCCCACGAACCCGACCCCGGTCCCCATGACCGCCGAGATCACCCTGAGCGATCATCCGGACGGCACGGACTACCGGGTCATCGTCCGTCATGGTGATCCCGCCGCTCGCGCCCGTCACGAGGAACTCGGCTTCTTCGACGGCTGGGGCTCGGTCACCAAGCAACTGGCCGGGGTCGTCGAAGGCGACGATGCACGATGAAGATCACCCTTACCGAGTTCGTAACCCTCGATGGGGTCAGTCAGGGTCCCGGCTCGCCCACCGAAGATACAAGCGAGGGCTTCACCCAGGGCGGCTGGCTCGTGCCCTACCTGGACAAGCTCTTCGTCCAGCGCACCTCTGACTGGCTAGCTCTCGCTGACGGTCTGCTACTGGGGCGGCGGACCTACGAGGCCTTCGCCCGCGACTGGCCGCAGATCACCGACCCGAACGACCCGTTCACCGAACGGATGAACTCACTACCGAAGTACGTCGTGACCAACACCCGCACGGAAAGTAGCTGGCACCCGACCACGCTGCTCCACGGCGACCCGATCCACACCGTCGGGAAACTCAAGGCGCACCCAGGACGAGAACTTCAGATCCACGGGAGCGCACGACTCGGCAAGGCCCTGTTGTCGGCCGGCCTCGTCGACACACTCCGACTCGTCGTCGCCCCCACCGTGACCGGTTCCGGGCGGCGGCTGCTTGACCACCCGAGCGCACCCGTCGGCCTGCGACTCGTTCACCACGAGGTAACGGCGAACGGCCTACTGCTGCTCGAGTACGAGCATGTCGGCGCCGCCCCGGTGGCGGAATACGAGGGCGTCACGGCCCTCATCTGATCACCGCGCTCGGGATGTGGCCGGCCGCTGCCTGATCCCCTCGGCGGTCCTGCCTGGAAGGCCCGGATCGGTAGGGCGACCTCGATGCAGCGGCCGATCAGCGGGTTCAGGTGGTTCCCCCCGGCGGGGGTAACCGGGCCCCAATGAGTCGTACGCCACGCTCGGGCTGCGTTAGCCTCGCCCGGTGCGATACCTGAGCGAATCGTTCGCGGTCGGCGCATTGCGCCGGTCGGCCTCGATCGAACAGTTCCTTGGCCCGACCTTTCACGGCGAGCGTCGGGGCGTCCGCTGGGTCGCCATCGAACCTCGGCGCAACGGCCGGTACGCGGTGATGGCCTACCTCAGCTGGGACATCGGCGGTGAGCACTTCCGTGATCTGCTGGAGTTCCCGCCGCTGGATCCCCAAGCCGACGACGCCGGTGAACTACTCGCCGAGGTTGACGATCCCGTCGAAGCCCTCGCCACCGCCGAACGCGTCACGAACGCCGTACGCGAGCGTTGGACGAACGTCGGCGTCGCCGCCGAGGACTACTTCGATTACGTACGATCCGGTCGGCTGCCCGACCCGCTCACCAAGGACGCCGCGACCCACGTAGTACGCACCCTACTGATCACCGGTGGCGGAATTGAACGAACCGTCTCCTGGTGGCTGGACGGCGTTACGCGCCGGACGGATGTCTGCACATCAGCGACATGATCTTCTGGCCCGCCGGCCGCTCCCGGACAGCCGAGGACATCGTCGACCACGCTTGGTCCTGCACGCCGATCAGCCTGTAACAACCCCTACGACGAGCGGGCGGAGGTCCGGGCGGTGCTCCAGCGGGATCGAAGGAGCTGGATTCCGATCGGCAGGACGGAGACTACGACGATGCCGATCAGGATGATCTCGATGTTGGCCTTGACGAACGCGACCTGGCCGAGGAAGTAGCCCAGGACGGTTACGCCGACGCCCCAGAGCGCCCCGCCGATGATGTTGTAGGCCAGGAACGTCCGGTAGCGCATGTGGCTGACTCCGGCGATAATTGGGGTGAACGTCCGCACAATCGGCACGAACCGGGCCAGCACCACGGACCGGGCTCCATGGCGGTCGAAGAAGTCGTTGGCCCGGTGCACGTTCTCCTGCTTGAACAGGCGGGAGTTGGGTCGGCGGAACAGGCTCGGGCCGACTCGCCTGCCGAACAGGTACCCCACCTGATCCCCGGCGATCGCGGCCACGGCCACCAGCAGGCAGAGCAGCCAGAGCGGTTGGTGCAGGTAGTGGCCGTCGGCGACGAGAAGCCCGGCGGTGAACAGCAGCGAGTCACCCGGCAGGAAGAACCCGATCAGCAGCCCTGACTCGGCGAACACGATCGCGAGGATGCCGATCAGCCCGAAGGTGGAGATCAACCACTCCGGGTCGAGGAAGCTGGGCCCCGCAGCCGCCGAAGCGAGGGACGTTGACACGATAGAACCTCCGAGGGGTGTGGTGCGTAATCGGGCGGTGCGGGCGGGCAAGAGTGATCAGTGATTGCTGGTCGCAGCCCGTGGACGGTGTTGGTGGGCGCGCCAACCGAGGACGCGTGCGGCAAGCGCGATGATCAGAACCGCTCCCCCGCCGATGACCGCGCCGGCGAGGATGTCGGCTGGGTAGTGCACGCCCGCCCAGACTCGGGCGAAGCCGATGACAGCGGCCAGCACCGAGAGCAGTAACCCCCAGCGCCAGGACAGGAACACCCCGACGGCGAAGGCCACCGCGAAAGCCGCCGTGGCGTGGTCGCTGGGCAGCGACCCTCCTGGGTCGTGTGGGATCAGCTGATGCACGGGATGCGTCTGAAACGGGCGGGCCTCGTTGCTGGCACGTGCGACCACCTGACCGGCGGCGAACGCCAAGGCCAGCGACGCCCCGACGCGGACGAGTAGCGGCCAACCACGCGATCTCAGGCCGAGCAGCAGCGCGAACGCCGCCACGGCGCCGAGGGGGTAGATCAGCCAGACAGCGCACCACTCCAGCACGTCGTCGAGCGGATCACGATGTCCGGCAGCTGCGTTGATGAGGTGAAACAGGTGATAGTTCATCGGGCGTCCGATCCCGTCGCCGACCCGGCTCCCGTCGACCGGCTGGGCCCAGCCAATCTGTTCGCGACTGAGAGGACCCTGAAAGGCGAGGACACCGGCAGTCGCACACGCCCTGGGGGTCAGTCGCCCGGTTCGCTGTCGCCGGTCAGCGGCAGACGGATCTGGATCGTCATTCCGGGGCCAGGCAGCACCCGCACGGTCCCGCCGTGCGCCGCAACGATCTCCCGGGTGATCGGCAGGCCCAGACCACTTCCGCCGTCGGCGCGGGCCCTGCTCTCGTCGAGCCGGACGAACCGTTCGAAGATTCGTTCCCGCTGGGCGACCGGCACGCCCGGCCCATCGTCGGTGACCTCCAGGCATCCCCACCCGTCCTCGGCCCCGACCCGTAGGAGCACCTCGTGGCGTGCGTGGTGAGCGGCGTTGTCAGCGAGGTTGCGCAGCGCCCGCCCGAGGTCGTGGGCGTCGCCGGTCACCCGCACCGCGGTGAGCTGGGTTCGGACGGTCAGGTCCGGTCGGCGGGCGGAGAGGTGCTCCCGCTCGGTGTAGGCCAGGTCGTCGAGGTCGACGTCCTCACGGCGCAGGGTGAGCCCGTGTTCGTCGATACGGGCGAGGAGCAGCAGGTCGGCGACCAGCCTGCCCAGTCGCTGCGACTCTCGGCGCATCAGTCGGACCAGGTCGTCGTTCGCGCCAGGCAGGGGCGTCATCGTAAGGCGGTCGAGGCCGGCCTGCAGGGTTGCCAGCGGGCTGCGCAGTTCGTGGCTGGCGTCGGCGATGAACCGCCGTTGACTGGTCGCCGCCGTCTGCAGTCGGTCGAGCATGCTGTTCATCGTCTGCGCGAGTGCCGCCACCTCGTCGTGCGCTTGGGGCACCGGCACCCGGGCGTGCAGATCTCGGGCGGTGATGCCCGCTACCCGACGGCGAATCGCCTCCACCGGACGCAGCGACCGGCCAACGAACAGGAACACGGCCGCGCCGATCAGCAGCAGCATCGCCGGCAACCCGATGACCAGGATCGCGGCGATCACCTCGGTGCTCTCGTGGACTGGTCGCAACGACTGGGCCACCAGCACCGTCCGGGTGCCCGAGCTGGTGCCGACACCAATCGCGACCACCCGATAGGCGTCATCGTCCGCGAAGGGCAGCGTCCGCTGTTCCCGCAGCGTCTCGCCGGCAGCGGGACGCAGCCGGGACAGTGGCACGGCACCGTCGAGCGTCGGCGACGCCGCCTGCACCACACCCGACGGCGCCAGTACCTGCACCAGGCTCTGCTCCCCCGGACGGGGCTTCAGCGTCTGGGCGATGGCACCGGAGTCACCGCCAGCTACCGCCGTGGCCACCTCGGCGGCGCGTTGCCGGGCAGCCGCGTCCACGTTGCGGACCAGGTTGGCCCGGGCCAGGTAGACGAAGACGGCCGCGCCAATCCCGAAGACCACCGCCACCACCATGGTGGCGGCCAGCGCCGAACTCAGCCGCACGCCCAGGCGGCGGCGTGCCCACCGGGCCGGGGCCCGCAACGAGGTGAGCATCGTGGCCATATCCGCAGCCTAGGGTCCTCGGGGCTGAGAAGGCGCTGAGAGACCGCCAGGGTGGTGCGACTGCGCCACGTGGGGCACTGTCATCCGCCGTCGGCGGCCAGCCGGTAGCCCATGCCCCGTTCCGTCTGGATGGCCCGCCTGCCAAACGGATGGTCGATTTTGCGGCGCAGGTAGCCGACATACACCTCGACGATGTTGGGGTCGCCGTCGAAGTGGGCGTCCCAGACGTTGTCGATGATCTGCCGCTTGGACACCACGTCGCCACGATGACGCATGAGGAACTCCAGCAGCGCGAACTCCCGGGCGGTCACCCGGATCGGTTGCCCAGCGCGGGTGACCTGCCGCCGGGCCGGGTCCACTGCCAGGTCACCGGCGGTCAGGATCACCGGTCGGGCCGGGGCGCCCCGGCGGATCAGTGCCCGCAGGCGGGCCACCAGCACCACGAACGAGAACGGCTTGATCAAATAGTCGTCGGCGCCGAGGTCGAACGCGTCGGCCTGGTCGTACTCGCCGTCCTTGGCGGTCAACATCAGCACCGGCGTCCACACGTCCCGCGAGCGCAACTGGCGGCACACCTCGTAGCCGTTGAGGCCGGGCAGCATGATGTCGAGCACCACCGCGTCGTACGGGTTCTCGGTGGCTGCCCACAGCCCGTCAATCCCGTTGTGCTGCACATCGACGGTGAATCCCTCGTCGGTCAGGCCGGCGCGGATCACCTCCGCCAGGGCGGTCTCGTCCTCGACGACCAGCACGCGCACGCCGCTCGTTCCTTCCCGCCCGTAGTCCCCCGGCGGGCCCGGCCGGGTCCGCGTCACCTCCGATCATCGCGCGCGAAGGGGCGGAGGCGGCCGAGTCAGGATATAGGCGACCCAAAAGGCCAAGATCGGGCTCAACCAGGACCGTGGGGACGCCGCCGCGGCCACGGGCCCAGTACACCCACGGCACATATGCCCACACGTCAGCGACGGCTCGGCCGGGGTTTCGGCGTGGCGGGTTGGAGACGGCTGCGGGCCACCAGTTCGACGGTGAGGACGACGGCGACGGCCTCTACGGCGAGGAGCCCGACGAGGACGACCAACTGCGTCACTCCGGCGGCGAGCGGGCTCGCTCCGCCGAGCAGCACACCGACGAAGGCGCCGGGCAGGGTCACCAGGCCAACCGTCCGGGTCTGGTCAAGCGCCGGGACCAACGCCTGTCCCGCCGCCGGACGGCACACCAGCAGCACCGCGTCGCGGGGCAGCAAGCCCAGGGCCAGGCCGGCCTCCACCTCACCGCGTCTGCTGGTCAGCTCGTCGAGCGCGCGCCGCCCGGCCAGCGACGTCGCGGTCATCGCCCCGCCGACCAGGATCCCCGCGACCGGGATGATCGCGATGCCGCGCATCGGCACCAGGCCCGCCAACAGCAGCCCCGCCACCACAGCCATGCTGCCCACCACGATCGGCGCGCCGGCCCACCACCCCCGACCGCCGCCCGTGACACGCCGACCGGACGTGCCCGCCGCCACCGCGCACATCAGGACAACAAACGCAGCTGTGGCCCACAGCGACACCGCGATGCCCGCGATCAGCAGCGACACGGCACCCAGTTGGATCGCGGCACGGACGGCGGCGACCATCACCTGCCGACCGTGACCCAGCTTTCCGAAGGTCACGACGACCGCCGCTACAAGGGTCAGGACAACCAGCGCGACACCGAGCTTCGGGCCAACCACGAGCATGGTCGAGGACATGCCGACAGTCTCCCGCCACGCCCGGCCCTCGCGGTCGCGGCCGACATGCCGCGCTGTCGATATTCGCCGAGCGTAGGACGCTGGAGACGGGCGCCCGGGTACGTGCTCCTCCGGGCACCCGCCCCCGGCGGGGGTTGGTCAGCCGCGTCGCCACTTCTGGTTGGCGCCGCCGTTGCAGGTCCACAACTGCAGGACCGCGTCGTTGTTCGGGTCCCAGTCCTTGATGTCGACGCACTTGTTGGCCTGCGGATTGACCAGGTCACCGGCGCCGCTGAGCACGAACTGCTGCGCGGGGTTGCCCGAACAGGTGGCGATCTGGATGGCAGCGCCGTCGGCAGTGGAACCCCAGGCCACGTCCATGCACTTGTTGTTCTGGGTACGCAACGTGCC
>NZ_JBEXIA010000017.1:0-124763 GCF_040608335.1 Micromonospora sp. NPDC005194
CCACCTCTCGTTCGATGGAAACTGCGGTGTCCGCCCGGCCTGACATGACGGCCGACGGCGGGCGATCCAACGGTGTACGGCCCTCCCTTTCCTCTGCTACTTCTTTACCTTGCTGACGTACGGTCCGCCGGTGTTGGAGCCCCACGCGACTTCATGGCCCCCACACGTACGGCGAACAACAGCTGGAGCCCCAAAAAGAGCCTTGGCCCCACCTGCGCCCGGCTCGCATCACGCCGGGCTGTGTTCCTACTGCCTTCTTCCATAGAGGGAACGATGGATCACGTTCCGCTCCTCGCCGCCCGTCGTAATCTCACGGCCGGACAGCCCGTCTGCGTCTTGACGGATCTTTGCTCTCTCGACTCGAAGAAGAGTATGCCACACCGCAGAGGATGTCTAGTCTTCTCGGCCTAGATTTGTTGGTCGCCACCCATCAGAGTGGCTGACCTGCTTAACCTCTACGTGAGTTGTCGCAACCGCTCTCCCGAACTCTCCCTGACGGAAACGCAGGGCCGGTGTCGGTCATCGAGGCGAAGCCGGACAGCCGCGTGGGGCGGACGAATCGCGTCCCAGGCCGCCGCTGCCGACTACCCCTGAACCGCGGTGGCGTGGTTCAGGGTCATCGGTCGTCGTCGACGACCCTAGTGAGGTCGGAGCCGGCGGCGGAGCGGGGCATGACCGGGATCAGCACCGTCGCGACCCGCGATGTGCAGGGCGCCGAGAATGATCCGGGTCGCGGCATCCATGCCGGGACGGCGGTCGGTCTGCCAGCGTCGATGCTGCCGCTGCTCGCCGTACTCGGTCCGGCCCGTACCCAGCACGGGGCCGGGCCCGGCGCGGAGAGTGGTCCTCCACGCCGGGCCGTCGCAGGCGGAATCAGCTGGCCGCGCAGATGACCGTCGCCGGGCCGGTGCCGGTGCCCTGGAAGCCGAAGTTGGTCGACTGCCCGGCGCCGACGTGTCCGTTGTAGCCCACGTTGGTGAACCGGACGGTTCCGCTGGTGCCGCTGGCCTGGGCGTTCCAGGTGCCGGTGATCGCGGCGCCGCTGGGCAGCGTGATCGTCGCGGTCCAGCCGTTGATGTCCGCAGAGCCGGCGGTGACCGTCACGCTCGCGGTGAATCCGCCGGACCACTGGTTGACCGCCACCGACGCGGAGCATCGGTTACCGGTCGGCGGCGGCGTGGTCGGGGGCGCGGTGGTCGGCGGGGCCGTGGTGGGCGGGGCGGTCGTCGGCGGGGCCGTGGTCGGCGGAGCCGTCGTCGGCGGGGCCGTGGTCGGCGGAGCGGTGGTCGCCGGGTTGGGCACGCCGTTGGCCAGGCTGTAGGCCAGGTCGGGCTGGAACGAACCAGCCGTGTAGCGGCAGCCGTCGGCCTCGCCCGGCGGCTTCACCCAAAGGTACGCGTCGATGTTGCTGTCGCCGGTGTTGGTGGTCGGGTACGTCCCGATGCGCCGGTCGGTGTTGTCGTCGCCGCACCAGTCCCCGCTGGCGCCGCCGTTGCGGCTGGTGTCGATGACCTGGCGCTTGCCCGAGATGCCCATGCCGTTGAGGGCGGAGATCACCGAGCGGCCGAAGTTCGCCTCGCCGGAGGTGGAGTTGAAGTTCGACACGTTGGTGAAGAAACCGTCGGCGTACTGCACGCCGGCCGCGCGGAGCCGGTTGGCCGTCTCACCCGCGCTGTTCCAGGTGGAGTGGCCGCCGTCGAGGTACACCTTGGCGTTGGGGTTGGCCGACTTGATGGTCCGGGTGGCCGTCGTGATCGCCTGGTTGCGTGCGCTGATCTCACCGCTGCTCAGGCACGTCTGCAGGGCGAGCGAGTCGGTTTCCAGGATGATCAGGACCGTCTGGTTGCCGAGTCCTCTGGCGAAGTTGGAGACCCACGTCTGGTACTGGTTGAGGTCAGGGGCGCCACCCGCGCTGGCCCCGCCGCAGTCCCGGTTGGTGATCTCGTAGACCGCCAGCACCGGGATCTGCTGGGCCGCGTTGGCGGCGCCGACGAACCCGGAGACCTCGGACTGCACGGTCGACGGGTTGAAGTTGGCGAACCAGCGGGCCTGCGGCTGACTGGCGATCTTGTCGCGGATGACGGCGGCACGCGAGTCGCCGGGGTTGGCGGCGACCCAGCGGACGACGGCCGAACTCGGGTCGCGGTAGAGCGACCCGGACACCGTGCCGGCGGACGCGCCGCCGACGGCGTAGCAGACGCTGGCCGCGGCGGTGCCCGCGATGGCCGCCACACTGAGGGCCACCGATCTACGGCGCCGGGGGGAGAGGATAGCCACGACGTGTTTCCTCCTGATCACATTGATGTATCTAAGTTCATGGGAGCGTTCCCAAGGACGGTAGCGGAGGCGGGCGTCGCTGCCAAGAGTGCGGGCTCGTCGTTGAGGCAGCGGCCGGGTGCGTCACGGCTCGCGCAGGGCCACTGCGACGCGACAGCCGTCTCCCCCGATCAGGCGGTGGCTGGTCGGCCCGCTGTCGCTGACGACCACGAACGCGCGACGGCGGTGACCGCACCTGGTGTGCGATCACCGCCGTTGCTGCGCGGCAGGTGGGAGACGATCCGTGCTGTCGTGGTGGCCGGTGCCGATCGTTTACGGCTGCAGAGCGTCCGCGGCGGGGGTCCAGGTCGACTCGTTCCCGACGTCGGCGACCGTGACCCCCTTGGCGATCTTCTCCAGCTCGGCCCGTGGCAGTCCGTTGCCAAGGCCGCTGGTGCTGACCTGGACGACGACCTTCCCGTCGGCGCTCCAGATGTTGCAGAAGCCACCGTCTTCGGGGCCGGTGCCCTGGCGGCGCTGGTCGGACACGTTGTAGCACTTCGTCGCGCCGGGCTCCGGCGACTGGTTCGAGCTGGTGCTGGGCGTGACGAAGATGTGGAACCCGTCCTTGATGGCGCCCTCGACCATGTCGTAGGGCGCGGTCAGGCCCGTGGTGGGCGCGGCTGGCCTGGTGTACGTCGCGCCGCCGTAGTCACCGGCACGGGCCGCGGCGATGCCGCTGAGACCGGGAAGCGCGTGGGTGCCGATCTGCAGCGGCACGTAGCCGCCCGGCACGTAGCCCACCGTGAACGGCACCAGAGCCGGCGTCGGCTTGCTGGGCTTCAGGCCTTCGACCAGGCCACCCAGGTCCTCGAAGCTCGGCGTCGCCTCGTCGCTGGAGATCGACGTGACAGCCGCCCAGGCGTTGTCGGCGTACTCCCAGGCGAACAGCTTGTTGCCTGCGTCCACCTGGTTCTGCGGGTCGAGGCCGACCGGCAGCAGCGCCCGCACGGCCCTGCGCCCGGCCACGGTGACGTCCGTGCCGCCCTTGATCTTCGCGGGGTCGAAGACGCCCGGCCGGTAGACGGTCAGATACGCCCACAGGCTCGGCTTCCCCCCGGCGGCCTTCTTCTTGTCCTGCTCGGTGGCGCCGCCCAGCGCCGCGGCCTCTTCCTCGATGAGGGGCTTGTCGTTCGAGGTGTGGCCGTCGGAGTAGACCGAGGCGATCTGGTAGGCGGTGGACGCGACGATCGGGTCCTGCACGTGCAGGGTGCCGGCGTCGTACCCCTGAAAGGTGAAGGTGAACGGCACGGCGTCGGACCACGTGGCCTCGGCGACCTTGGACGTCGCCGCGCCGACCGGGGCCGGCGAATTCTGCTCGGCGCCCAGGGTGGGCAGCACGAACGCGCCGGCGACCGCGACCACGACGAGACCGGCCACGCCGGCCGACGCGAACCCGGCCCGGCGACGCCGCTCGGCCCGCCGCCCTGCCACGATGATGTCGTCCGCGGTGCGGGCCATCGGCGGCTCTTCGCCCGTCACGGCGTCCACGAACTCATGCAACTGCATTGGTCCACTCCTCAATCGACTTTCCGGTGAGATTGATGCGTTCGCCGGCTAGTGACACGCGCAGCTTCGCCAGGCCACGGGAGACCTGACTCTTGGCTGTGCCGACCGTGCAGTCGAGGACGCCGGCCGTGTCCTCCAGGCTCAGACCCAGGTAGTGCCGGAGCACCACCGCGGCCCGCTGCCGGGGCGGAACGGCGTCGAGGGCCGCCCGCAGGCGCATCCGCTCGTCGGTCGCGCCGGTCGGGTCCCGCAGCGCGACGTCCGGCATGGCGTCGCCAGCCGCCCGCTCGCGCCGCCAGGGCCGGCGGGTCTCGTCGACCGCGGCCCGATAGACCATCGTCTTGACGTAGAGATCGGGTCGGTCCAGCTTCCTCCAGCGGGGGTAGAGCTTGACCAACGCGTTGGCCACGGCGTCCTCTGCCGTGTGCCAGTCGCCGCAGGTCACGTACGCCAGCTTGCGCAGCGACGCCATCTCCGACGTCACGAACTCACGGAATGCCTGCTCGTCTTCGGCTCTCAAGTCGACTGCCTCCTCGTGACGGAGGTAGAACGGATCCGGTCGCCCGGGAAGTTGCACGCCCGGAGGAGTAGTTGTGCGATCACTATTCGTGACGCGTCTCAGCGCGGGCCTCCGCCGCCCGTGCGCGGCCTTTTCCTCGGCCGCTGCCGGGCGACGGTGTTGGCGCCGGTGACCGACCGCGGCGAGGCGATCGGCCTGCTCGAGATGGTCCTGCCGAACGAGCCGGATCCGCGGGAGCTGGAGGAGATCGGCCGCACGGCGCACGTGTTGGCGTTCGTGGTGATCGCCAACCGGCGGCACACCGACCTTTTCGAGTGGGGGCAACGCACGACCCCGTTCACCCTGTCGAGAGAGATCCAACGCCGCCTGCTGCCCGGCTCGTTCACGTGTGAGGCCAGCGCGTTCACCCTGTCCGGCTGGCTGGAGCCCGCCGCGAGCGTCGGCGGGGACACCTTCGACTACAGCCTCGCCCGCGACGTGCTGCACTTCAGCGTCACCGACGCGATGGGTCACGGGGTGGCCAGCGCGCTGACGGCCACCCTGGGGGTGGGCAGTCTGCGCAACGGTCGACGTCGCGGGGTGGGCCTGGTGGAGCAGGCCGAGGCCGCGAATGCCGAGGTGGCCGAACACACCGCCGTGCCCGGCAGTTTCGTCACCGCGCTACTGGGCCGTCTCGACCTGCGCACGGGCGTGTGCGCGCTGCTCAACGCCGGGCACATCCCGCCGATGCTGGTACGCGACGGGGACACCCGCATGCTGTCGCTGCCGGGCAACTTCCCGCTGGGAATGTTCGCCGAGGCCACGTACTGCGCCGGCGACGTCGCGCTGCGCCCCGGCGACCGTGTGGTGGTGGGCACCGACGGAGTGCGGGAACGCAACGCGGCCAGCCTGGATCTGCCGGCCATGTTGCGCTCGATCGCCGGTCTGCACCCCCGCGAGGCCGTCCGGGCGTTGGCCGACGCCGTGCTGGAGGTCAGCGGACCGACGCTCGCCGATGACGCCACCCTGTTCGTCGTCGACTGGCACGGCGGACACAGCGAGGACCGGCGGACCAGCGCTGGCGCCGACCAGGAACGCGCCAGCGCCGGGTGAACTAGCGGCCGGTCGCGTCGGCGGGACGGAGATCCGCTTCAGCCGCCGGCACGCTGTCGTAGATGCCGATGACCCGATCCACCGATGTGATCGACAGGACACTGCGTACGGCGGGCTGCACCGCGGCCAGGCACAACCGACCCCCGACATCCCGTAACGCCTTGAACATCACCACCAGCGCGCCCAGCCCGCTGGAGTCCATGAATCCCACCCCGGCCAGGTCCACCACCACCAGGCGCTCCCCGGCATCAGCCAACCCTTGCAGGCCTTCGCGCAACTGTGGGGACGTCGCCATGTCCAGCTCGCCGCGCACCTCGAGCACCGTGCAGCCGCGGCCCGGCCGGACCGACAACAGCAAATCCACTACAACCTCCCCACGCCGCTGACCTCCCCCTTACCCTATTTCGCCGAGGGGCGAACCGCCGTCGGCCATCGGCGGCCGTGGACCGCCCCTGACCAGCGCACTCGCCGACACGGCCGCCGTCGTTCCCGACGCACCAGGCCAGGTGCTGCTCCGCATCACCGAACACCTCGCCGACGTACGAGCAGCCCCGTACCGCTGACCGGACGCCCCGGGCCGCAACCCGTTGGACACGGCATTGACATATTTCACTGTCGGATCTAGCGTCGGAGCGAATCGATTCGACCGCGGGTCGGGCATCTCCGGCATTCTCCGACGGCCGGTCGTGTGGTGTTCGGGCGAACGATGTGGCCACCGACGATTCAACGACCAACTGGTCCCGCATGGGCGGCGAGACCAGTGGCGGGTACCTGTGGCGACGAGCCGGGCGTCGGCGTGGGCACATCGCGTCTTCCCGCGGTTCCTCGGCGACGAGCGGTGTCGGCGGGGTGACCAGGAGTGGTCGTCGCGCGCCCCTTCACCTGAATCAGTTCGTGCCGAATGGCGGGAGCCCCCTCATGACAAGACGTAGACCCCTCCTTGGTTCTCTTGCGACGGCCGCGCTCGTCGTCGCGACCGTGGGCGTGGCGGGAATGACCGGCGGCCTGAGCGCCACCGCGTCGGCCGCGAACGTCACAGCGGCCGCCGCGACCGCCGGGTGCGGCAAAGCGCCCACGTTGACCAGCGGTTCACGCTCCATCCAGAGCAGCGGCCAGAACCGTAGCTTCATCCTGAGGATCCCCGACAACTACGACCGGAACCACCCGTACCGGTTGATCTTCGGATTTCACTGGAACGGCGGCACCGCCAACGACGTCGACGGCGGCGGCTCGGACGGCGCGGCCTGGTCGTACTACGGACTGCGGCAGCAGGCGAACAACAGCACCATCTTCGTGGCCCCGCAGGGCAACGGTAACGGCTGGGCCAACCCCGGCGGCCAGGACGTCACCTTCGTCGACAACATGATCAGCCTGATCGAGGCCGACCTCTGTGTCGACACGACGCAACTCTTCGCGCTCGGCTTCAGCTACGGCGGAGGCATGAGCTATTCGCTGGCCTGTTCGCGAGCGGGTGTCTTCCGCGCTGTAGCGGTCTACTCCGGCGGGCAGCTCAGCGGGTGCAGCGGCGGCACCCAGCCGATCGCGTACATGGGAATCCATGGCATCGGGGACCCGGTGCTCAACATCTCCGCCGGACGGTCCCTGCGTGACACGTTCGTGCGGAACAACGGCTGCACCCCACAGAGCCCGCCCGAGCCGAGAGCGGGCAGCCTGACCCACATCACCACCACCTACTCCGGATGCCGTGCCGGCTATCCCGTGGTGTGGGCCGCCTTCGACGGCGGGCACACCCCCGGCCCGGTGGACGGCGGCGGGGACAGCGGCGCCAGGACCTGGACCAAGGGCGAGGTGTGGAGGTTCTTCACCCAGTTCGGCAGCACCGATCCGACGCCGAGCCCGACCGCGTCACCCACCGGCGGTCCGACCACCCCGCCTCCGAGCAGCACGTCGGCCCTGCGCAACACCGCCTCCGGGCGGTGCCTGGACGTCAACGGCGCCTCGCAGGCCAACGGCACGGCGGCGATCATCTGGGACTGCCACGGCCAGAGCAACCAGAGCTGGACCTCGACGGCCGCCCAGGAGCTGCGCGTCTTCGGCGGCAAGTGTCTCGACGTCAACGGCGCCGCCACCGCGAACGGCAGCTCGGTGATCATCTGGGACTGCAACGGCCAGTCCAACCAGCGGTGGCGGCTCAACGCCGACGGCTCGATCACCGGAGTGGGTTCGGGCCGGTGCCTGGACGTGGTCGGCAACGGTACGGCCAACGGCACGCGCATCCAGATCTGGGACTGCAACGGCGGGGCCAACCAACGATGGAGCCGGAGCTGAGCCCGGCGGACACCTCGGGGACGCACCGATAGAAATCGCTGCGCCCACCACGGGGCCGGCGCGGCGACGGAACTACCGGTTCCGCCGCCGCGCCGGCCCGCCCTGCCGGTGAACGCTCGGCGCAGCATTCATCGAACCTTTTGTGAGGCTCCGACGATCCCGCCGCCCAAGATCGCGGCATTTGTGGTTGGCCGCTGCCGTTGACCGCCGATCGATGCGGTGCCTAACATACGACGTCTGCTTATTAACGATCTTCGATAAGCGGCCTCCGCGGTACGACAGCTCGACACCTGCCGTACGGCTTCGGGGTCGAAAGCGGTTGGGGAGGCGAGTCAGATGTTCGGTAGAGGGAGTCATCGGCGCAGCACTGGCGAGGGCGGGCCGCGCCGCTGGTCATGGCGAAGCACGCGACGTCCGCGTCGGCTGACCGCTTCGGCGCTGGGAGGGGTGGTCCTGGCGGCGGCCGTGCTGACCGGGTTCGCCTCCCCCGCCCAGGCGGCAACCGCCATCACGATCAACGGCGGATCCGGTGGACGGGCGCTCGACGGGATCGGCGCGGTCAGTGGCGGTGGCGGCAACAGCAGGTTGCTGATCGACTACCCGGAGCCCCAGCGCAGTGACATCCTGGACTACCTGTTCAAGCCGGGCCGCGGCGCCGCCATGCAGCTACTGAAGACGGAGATCGGCGGGGACACGAACTCGACCTCCGGGGCGGAGCCCAGCCACGAGCACACCCGGGGCGCCATCAACTGCAACCGGGGCTACGAGTGGTGGCTGATGGAGCAGGCGCGGGCGCGCAACGCCAACATCGCCCTGGCGGGCCTGGCCTGGGGAGCGCCGGGCTGGATCGGGAACGGCAACTTCTGGTCCAACGACTCGATCGACTACCTGGTGGCCTGGCTGGACTGCGCGGCCACCCACGGGCTGACCATCAACTACCTCGGCGGGTGGAACGAGAAGGGCTACAACGCCACCTGGTACAAGAACCTGCGCTCGGCCCTCAACTCCCGCGGCTACAGCAGCGTGAAGATCGTCGCCTCGGACGACTTCGGCTGGGCCGCCGCCGACGAATCGCTGCGGGATCCGGCGTTCGCCAACGCCGTACAGGTCTTCGGCAGCCACTACGTCTGCGGATACCGCAGCGCCCAGTCCAGCTGCCCCAGCTCCAGCAACGCGGTGTCCACCGGCAAGTCGCTCTGGGCCAGCGAGAACGGCTCCGACGACTACAACGCCGGCGCGCAGGCCCTCGCCCGCGGCATCAACCGCGGCTACATCGACGGCAAGATGACCGGTTACATCAACTGGCCCGCCATCGCCGCCATCACGCCCAACATCCCCTGGGCGACCACGGGTGTGGCGGTGGCGCAGCAGCCCTGGTCCGGTGCCTACTCCATCGGCAAGAGCACGTGGGTGATGGCGCAGACCACGCAGTTCACCGCCCCGGGCTGGCGCTACCTCGACGGATCGACCGGCTACCTCGGCGGCAACCGCAACAACGGCAGCTACGTGTCGCTGAAGTCCACCAACAACAGCGACTACAGCACCATCATCGAGACGATGGACGCCGGCTCAGCGCAGACCCTCGACTTCACCGTCACCGGCGGGCTGTCCACCGGCGCCGTGCACGTCTGGTCGACGAACGTCCGGTCGAACAACACCGCCGACCACTTCGTCAGGGGCAGCGACATCACGCCGAGCGGCGGGCGTTTCTCGCTCACCGTCCAGCCCGGCTACGTCTACAGCATCACCACCACCACCGGGCAGGGTAAGAGCACGGCGGCCAGCCCGGCGGCGGGCAACCTGAAGCTGCCGTACAACGACACCTTCGACAGCTACGCCGTCGGGCGCGAGGCGAAGTACCTGATGGACCAGCAGGGCTCGTTCGAGATCGCCGGCTGCGGGGGTGGTCGCGCAGGCCAGTGCGTACGCCAGATGTCGGAGCAGACGCCGATCTTCTGGACGTCCGGCCAGGCCGAGCCGTACACGCTGCTGGGTGACCTGTCGTGGCGCAACTACACGGTCTCCTCGGACGTCATGCTGGAGAAGTCCGGCTACGCGCAGCTCATCGGACGCGCCAACACGTACAACCACCAGGGGCCGCAGAACCTCAACGGGTACTACTTCCGGGTGACCGACGGTGGCGCGTGGTCCATCCGGAGCAACAACACCAGCGGCAACTGGCGCACGCTGGCCAGCGGAAACACCTCGGCGCTGGGCACCGGGCGCTGGCACACCCTGTCGCTGACGCTCAACGGGAGCACCCTCACCGCGGCCATCGACGGCACCACCGTCGGAACGGTCTCCGACTCGACCTGGGTCGCCGGCCAGATCGGGTACGGCACGGGTCAGGGAGTCACCGCCCAGTTCGACAACCTCTCCATCACGCCGGTCGGCAACTCCGGTGAGCCGGGCGCGACCGGAGCGATCCGCGGCGCTGGCTCCAACCGGTGCCTGGACGTCAACGGGGCCAGCCAGGCCGACGGTTCGGTGGTGCAGATCTGGGACTGCAACGGCGGCGCCAACCAGCAGTGGACGCTCACCACGAGCAACCAGCTGACCGTCTACGGCAACAAGTGCCTCGACGTGCCGGGCACCGCCGCGGGGACCCGTGCGCGGATCTTGACCTGCAACGGCGGTAGCGGCCAACAGTGGCGTGTCAACGCCGACGGCACGATCACCGGGGTCGGATCGGGGCTCTGCCTGGACGTCAACGGCGCGGGCACCGCCAACGGCACCGCCGTCCAGATCTGGACCTGCACCGGTGGCAGCAATCAGCAGTGGATTCGCGGCTGAGCGGTAGGAGTCCGCACGAGGACCCGTACCCGATTCGCGACGGCCGGCCGCTCAACTGAGCGGCCGGCCGCCGTCCGTGCGGACAGCCGCCGCGCGGACTCCACGTCGGAGGGTCAGGACGTATCGTGTGGTGGCCGCGCCCCCGGTGTCACCCCCGAGGCGGCCGGCAGCCGTCACACGGGGAGGTCTGATGGCGCAGTTTCCCAGCGGCGACTTCGGCGCGGCGACCGAGCGGTTCGTCGCCTCCTGGTCGGCGGGCATCTCCGAGCGGGCCGCCCGGGCGCAGGAGTTGTCCGAGCGGGTGGCGGCGCTGTCGGCGACCGCCGACGGTGCGGACGGCGCGGTCCAGGTGACCGTCGATGCGTCCGGCGCCATGACCGACCTTCGACTCGACGACCGGGTGTTGCGGTGGCGGGCGGACGAGATCGCCGCCGAGGTGCTGGCGGTGATGCGCCGGGCGCAGGGGCGCCTGGCACCGCAGGTGGCGGAGGCCGCGGCGGAGACCGTCGGCGCCGATTCCGCACGTTCGCCCAGCACACCAACCGGCGGGTGGCCGAGTTCCGTTGGCAGCCGGGCCAGGCGGTGTCGCTGACCATCGTCGACCCCGAGTGGGGCGCGCTCGCACAGGACTTCTACGACAACGGTGTGCCGGTCGGCGCGGAGCGGGTGCCGCCGGAGGCCGGTCCGGACTTCATGCGCGCCCTGCTGCAACGCTTCCGGATGAGCTACTACAAGTTCGTGGACGAGAGCGGCTGAGCCGCCGCCGCACCGGTACGACAGCCGCCGCCTGAGCATCGGTACGCTGCACGGCGGCTTCGCGGTCTTCCCCGTACTCTGGCGACCGTCAGCGGGCGGCGGACCATGAGCCATCCGACGAAGTCGTACAGGAGAGGGGCGACCACGGCATGACGGCGGTATCGGGCCAGCGGTCGACTGCGGTGAGTGCCGGGGAGACGGCCGAGGAGGATCTGCGGGCGCTGTTCGGGCAGTCCATCGCCGTTTTCGCGTCGCTCGTGGGGCCGACGCATGTGGTGGAGACGGCGAACCCGGCGTTCTTCGCCACCATCGGTGAGGAACGGGCGCGCACCGGGGTCCCGATCGCCGAGCTGATGCCCGAGTTGGCCGGTCAGGGCTTCGTCGCTCTGCTGGACGAGGTCTACCGCACGGGTGAGCCCTACACCGGTCGGGACGCCCGGGTCGTGCTGGGGACCGGTCCGCACGCGCGGGAGGCGTTCTTCGACTTCACCTACGAGCCACGCCGCGACGCCAGCGGCACCGTGACCGGGATCCGCGTGATCGGTGTGGAGACCACGCAGGTCAAGCACGCCCAGCGGTTGATGGCCGAACACCGCGCCATGCTGGAGCAGATCGCCCGCCAGGCGCCCCTGGCCGAGGTGCTCGACGGGATGGCCCGCTGCATCGAAAACCTGGCGCCGGAGCAGGTGCTCGTCTCCGTGCTGCTCGCCGATCCGGACGGCCGGCACCTGCGCCACGGCGCCGCACCGAGCCTGCCCGAGTTCTACAACCAGGCCATCGACGGGATCGCCACCGGCGAGGGCGTCGGCTCGTGCGGCACCGCCGCGCACCGGCGGGAACCAGTCATCGTCACCGACATCGCCAACGACCCGTTCTGGGACGACTTCCGCGACCTGGCCGAGCGGGCCGGCCTCGCCGCCTGCTGGTCGATGCCGATCCTGGCCCGCGACGGCAGCCTGTTGGGCACCTTCGCCATGTACCACCGCACCCCGCGTGTCCCGCAGGACGCCGATCTCGCTCTGGCCCGGGTCTTCGCCGACACCGCGGCCCTGGCCATCGAACGCCACCACGTCGAGCAGGCGAAGACGGCCGCCGAAGCACGCGCCAAGGCCGCGCATGAGGAGCTGGCCAAGGCGGTACGCGCGGAGCGGCAGCTGCGCGCCGAGGCCGAGCAGCGCGCCACCGCCGCCGCGGAACTCGCCGACCGGATGCGCGCCGCCGCGGCCGCACAGGCCGCCCGACCGCACCCCGAGCACTGCCAGCTCGGCGGCGACCAGGGGTGCGCCGCACCAGCGAAGATCAAGATCGCCGATTCGTGGGGTGATGCGGCGTGGGGCTGCGAGGCCCACGTCGAGGAGGCCATCCTCAACGTGCGGTCGGTGTTCATCGCGAGCGAGGAGCTCGGCGGCCTGGCCGCCTACCTGAACCGCTGACCACCGGGGCACGCCAGCGACGACGCGCGACGCGTTGCGGTCAGGCCGCGACGGCCGCCCGGACGTCATCGTCGGCGGCGCGCAGCCGTGCAGCGGCCTCCTCGGCCGTGCAGTGGGCGAGCAGCAGCACGATGGCCGTCTTGGCGTGCCCGTGCGCCGCCGCGAGCGCCCGCGCGGCCGTGTCGAGGTCGGTGTCGGCGGCCTCGGCGACGATCCGGCGTGCCCGGTCGACGAGCTTGGCGTTGGTGGCGTTCATGTCCACCATGAGGTTGCCGTAGACCTTGCCGAGCCGGGCCATCGTGGCGGTCGAGAGCATGTTGCAGACGAGCTTCTCGGCGGTGCCGGCCTTGAGCCGGGTGGAGCCGGTGAGCACCTCGGGGCCGGTGGGCACCTCGATGGCGACGTCGGCGTGCCGGCTGATCACGGCGTCGGTGTTGCAGGCCACGGAGACGGTCGCCGCGCCGCGCGCGCGGGCGTGATCCAACCCGCCGACCACGTACGGGGTACGGCCGCTGGCGGCGAGCCCGACCACCGTGTCGCGGGCGGTCAGGCCGACCGCGTCGAGGTCGGCGACGGCGCGGGTCGGGTCGTCCTCGGCGCCCTCGACGGCGACGCCGAACGCTCGTGCCCCTCCGGCGAGCAGACCGATGACCCGGTCGGGCGTCGTACCGAAGGTGGGTGGGATCTCGACGGCGTCGAGCATGCCGATCCGGCCGCTGGTGCCCGCGCCGAGGTAGATCAGCCGTCCGCCCTGGCGTAGCGACGCCACGATGACGTCGACGGCGGCGGCGATGTCCGGCACGGCCCGACGGACGGCGTCGGCGACCGAGCGGTCCTCGTCGTTCATCGCGAGAAGCAACTCGGTGGGAGACATCCGGTCGAGGTCGCTGGTCTTGTCGTTGCGGGTCTCGGTGCCGAGGGTGCTGAGGTCCATCCGGTGTTCGTTCCTCTCGCTGATGTTCAGCCGCCGAGTGCCACCGGGCGCGTCCTGCTGGGCCAACGCGCCCTCTATCAGCAGGCTGAAACCACAGCGTAACCAGCCCGGACGGACGCTGGCAAAAAGTTTCGCGTTAGTGTGGGCCAACGTCACTTATTGACAACCCGCTGGGTGGGGAGTGAACCGTGCGCCAACTCGACCTTGTCGTGATCGTGCTGTACCTCGTGGTGATCGCCTTCGTCGGACTGCGCCTGTCCGGCAAGCAGAAATCCGCCAAGGACTACTTCGTGGGCGAGGGCCGGCTGCCGTGGTGGACCGTCTCGTTCTCCGTGGTCGCCACCGAGACCAGCGTCCTGACCGTGATCAGCGTGCCGGGTGGCGCCTACAGCGGTCAGGGGTTCGGCAACGTCGAGCTGGCCCTGGGCTACGTCATCGGTCGCGTCGTCGTGGCCACGGTGCTCATCCCGCTCTACAAACGGGGTGGGTTCGTCAGCGCCTACCAGTACCTCGGTGAGCGGTTTGGCCTGAAACTTCAGGGTCTGGCGTCGGTCACGTTCGTCTTCACCCGCCTGCTCGCCGAGGGTGTCCGCCTGTTCGCCTCGGCCATCCCCATCAAGCTGCTCCTCGACGAGTTCGGCCTGCACGTCGGCTACCAGGCCATCATCGTGGTCCTCACGCTCATCACGGTGGTCTACACCTACCTCGGCGGCATCAAGGCGGTCATCTGGACCGACGCCATCCAGATGGGGCTGTACCTGGGCGGGGCGATCCTGGCCATCGCGGTGCTCAGCCACGCCGTCGGCTTCGACGGCTACTCGCAGGCGCTGGACGCCGGCAAGTTCCAGCTCTTCGACACCAACTTCACCCTCGCGCACGTGCTCACCAGCCCGTTCGCCCTGCCGACCGCGATCATCGGTGGTGCCATCTTCGCGATGGCCAGCCACGGGTCGGACCAGCTGATCGTCCAGCGCATCCTGTCCACCCGCACGCTGCGCGACGGGCAGAAGGCGATGATCTCCTCGGGCGTCTTCGTGGTCATCCAGTTCGCCGCGTTCTCCCTGGTCGGCGCGCTGCTGTGGTCGTACAACAAGGGTCAGACCTTCAAGGAACTCGGCCTGGCCAGCAGCGACAACCTCTACCCGAGCTTCATCCTGCACGCCCTGCCGGTCGGCATCTCAGGTCTGCTGGTGGCCGGCATCCTCGGCGCCGCGATGGGTTCGCTGTCGTCGGCGTTGAACTCGATGTCGAACTCCACCGTCGCCGACTTCATCCACAGCTTCTCGCGCAAGGTCCCGTCCGACGACGCGATGCTCCGGCTCGCCCGGGTGATGACCCTGGTCTGGGCGGTGCTGATGGCGATCTTCGCCTGCGCGTTCAGCTCCAGCACCGGAAACGTCTACCTGACCGGTCTGACCATCGCGGGCTACACCTACGGGGCGCTGCTCGGGGCCTTCCTGCTCGGCCGTCTGGTCAAGCGGGCCAACCAGGTCGACGCCTTCATCGCCTTCCTCGTCACCGTGGCGGTGATGACCTACATCGTCCGCTTCGTCAAGATCGATGTGACGACGGCGGGTACCACCACCGCGACCGCCATCGCCGCGCAGTGGCTGGTGCCGATCGGCGTCCTGATCACCCTGGTCGTCGGCGCGGTGTCGAGCCGGTTCCACCCGGCCCCGGAGACGCCGTACGACCATGGACGACGCGACGAGGTCGACGACGACGCCGCGACGGCACCCACCGGCCGGGCGTGAAGGAGGACGCGATGCGCGTGATCGGCCTGATGTCCGGAACCTCCTACGACGGCATCGAAGCCGCCGCAGCCGAGTTCGACCTGAGCGGCGACACCCTGCGGATGCGACCGCTGGGCCGGCTCAGCCACCCGTACCCCGACCAGCTGCGCGCCCGGATCGCCGCGGCCCTGCCACCCGCGACGACCACCACCGAGGCGATCTGCGTGCTGGACACCGGCATCGGCCAGACCTTCGCCGAGGCGGGCGTGCGGGCGGTCGCGGAACTCTGCGGCGGCCGCGCCGACCTGGTCGTCTCGCACGGGCAGACCATGCACCACTGGGTTGAGGCGGGAACGGTCCGCGGCACCCTCCAGCTCGGTCAGCCGGCCTGGATCGCGGAGGCCACCGGCCTTCCGGTCGTGGCCGACCTGCGCAGCCGCGACGTCGCCGCCGGTGGCCAGGGCGCACCCCTGGTCGCCCTGTTCGACGCGCTGCTGCTGCGCGGCCTGCCCGGCGTCCCCGCCGCGCTGAACCTGGGCGGCATCGCCAACATCACCGTCGTCGCGCGGGACGCGGATCCCCTCGCGTTCGACACCGGGCCGGCCAACGCGCTCCTCGACGCCGCCGTCCGCCACTTCAGCGGCGGCGTCGAGGAGTACGACCGGGACGGGCGCGGCGCGGCAGCCGGGCAGGTCAACCCGGTCCTGCTGCGGCGGCTGCTCGACGAGCCGTACTACCGGCAGCCCGGCCCGAAGAGCACCGGCAAGGAGCTGTTCCACCTGCCGTACCTGCTCGCCGCCCTCGCCGACGCCCCCACGCCGGAGCCGAACGACGTGCTGGCCACGCTCACCCGGCTGACGGCGGTCACGGTGGCCGACGCCTGCCGCGAGCACGGCGTCACCCGCCTCGTCGTCTCCGGCGGCGGCGCGCACAACCCGACGCTGCTGCGGATGATCAGCGACGAGCTGCCGGACGTCCACCTGACGTCCAGCGACGAGGTGGGTGTCGCGTCCGACGCCAAGGAGGCACTGGCCTTCGCGCTGCTGGGCTACCTGACCGTGCACGGGCTGCCGGGCACCCTGCCCTCGGGCACCGGCGCACGGCACGCCTCGGTGCTCGGCAGCATCACCCCCGGCCGCCAACCGCTGCGGCTGCCGGCGCCGGTCGACACCGCCCCCGAGCGGATGCTGATCGTCGCCGACTGACCACCCCTTCCCGGGAGGATCGCCCATGAGCACCGTCGTTCCCGTGCCGAGCGCCGCCGGCGTCCGCGCCCGCGAGGTCGCCGAGTTGCTGCGCTCGCGCCTCGACGATCCGACCCGGGCCAGCGCCGAGCTGCCCCGGAGGCTGGCGGCGGCGCACGACGCCTCGCCGTACCTGTTCGAGCCGCAGGCCGTGGTCCGCGCGGCCTCGGCGGCCGAGGTGGGCGCGCTGATGGTCGGCGCCCGGGAGGCCGGCGTGCCGCTGACCCTGCGCGGTGGCGGCACCAGCCTCGCCGGGCAGGCCGGCGGCGCGGGCGTGCTGGTCGACGTGCGCACCGACTGGCGGCACGCCGAGGTGCTCGACGACGGCCGCCGCATCCGGCTCCAGCCGGGCCTGACGATCCGGCAGGCCAACGCCCGGCTGGCCCGCTACGGCCGCCGGCTCGGACCGGACCCGGCCAGCGAGTCCGCCTGCACGGTGGGCGGCATGGTGGCCAACAACTCCAGCGGGATGACCTGCGGCACCACCGACAACGCGTACCGCACCATGGAGTCGCTGCGCTTCGTCCTCCCGTCCGGCACCGTCGTCGACTCCGCCGCGCGCGACGCCGACGACCGGCTGCGCGCCGCCGAGCCCGAGCTGCACGCCGGGCTGCTGCGCCTGCGCGACCGGGTGCGCGCGACGCCGGGGTCGCGGGCCACGATCGAGCGGCTGTTCGCCATGAAGAACACCATGGGGTACGGACTGAACTCGCTGCTCGACCACGACAGCCCGGTCGAGATGCTGGCCCACCTGATGATCGGCAGCGAGGGCACGCTCGGCTTCGTGGCCGAGGCCGTCTTCCGGACCGTCGAGATCCACCGACATGCCGCCACCGGCCTGCTGATCCTGCCCGGTCTCAGCGCCGCCACCGACGCGCTGCCCGCCCTGCTCGCCGCCGGCGCGCGTACCGCCGAACTGCTCGACGCCGCCGCGCTGCGGGTCAGCCAGCGCGACCCCGACGCGAGCCCGGCCCTGCGCGGGCTGACGGTCGTCGGGCACGCCGCGCTGCTGGTGGAGTTCGCCGAGGACACCGCGGAGCGGCTGGCCGCGACGCTGGCCGACGCCCAGCCCGTGCTCGACCGGCTGCCCGCCGTCACCGGCACCGAGCTGACCCACGACCCGCGCGAGCGGGCCAAGCTCTGGCACCTGCGCAAGGGCCTCTACACGGCGGTCGCCGGCGCCCGCCCGCCCGGCACCACGGCCCTGCTGGAGGACGTCGCCGTGCCGATGCCGCGCCTCACCGGCACTTGCGACGGGCTGATCCGCCTGTTCGAGCGGCACGGCTACCCCGACGCGGTGATCTTCGGACACGCCCGCGACGGCAACCTGCACTTCATGCTGACCCAGTCCTTCGACACACCGGCCGAGATCGACCGCTACGCCCGGTTCACTGACGACATGGTCGACCTCGTGCTCGCCGAGGGGGGAACACTCAAGGCCGAGCACGGCACCGGTCGCGCCATGGCGCCCTTCGTCCGGCGACAGTACGGCGACGAGCTGTACGACGTGATGCGCGAGCTGAAGCGGTTGTGCGACCCGAGCGGCCTGCTCAACCCCGGCGTGCTGCTCAACGACGACCCGACGGTGCACCTGCGGCAGCTCAAGGCCGTCCCGACAGTCGATGCGGAGCTGGACGCCTGCGTGGAGTGTGGCTACTGCGAACCGGTCTGCCCCACCGCCGACGTCACCACCACGCCCCGACAGCGCATCGTCCTGCAACGGCAGATCGCCCTCGCCGCGGCCGCCGGGGACGAGGAACGCCGCCGGGAGCTGACCGCCGACTACGACTACGCCGCGGTGGACAGCTGCGCCGCCGACAGCCTCTGCGTCACCGCCTGCCCGGTCGGCATCGACACCGGCGCGGCGATGAAGCGGCTGCGCGCGGAGCGGCACAGCCCACTCGCCCAGCGCACCGCCCGCGGTGTCGCCCGGCACTGGAAGGGCGCCGTGGCCGGCGTCCGGGTCGGGCTGAACGCCGCACACGCCGTGCCGACACCGCTGACCCGCGCCGCCACCGGGGTGATCCGTGCACTCGGCGCCACCGAACTCGTACCACAGTGGAGCGCCGACATGCCGCGCGCCGGCGGGCCCCGCCCCGAGCCACGCAGCGCGCCGGACGCACGGGCGGTGTTCTTCGCGGCGTGCATCGGCAGCGTCTTCGCACCGGAGGACGGCCCGTCCGGCGGCTCGGCGGCGGCGTTCCTGCGCCTGTGCGAGCTGGCGCGGGTGCCGGTGGTCGTGCCGGCCGAGACGGCGGGGCTGTGCTGCGGGACGCCCTGGCAGTCCAAGGGCTACCCCGCCGGCCACCGCGAGATGGCCGAGCGGACCCT
The DNA here is from genome assembly GCF_040608335.1 of Micromonospora sp. NPDC005194. Lineage (NCBI taxonomy): Bacteria > Bacillati > Actinomycetota > Actinomycetes > Micromonosporales > Micromonosporaceae > Micromonospora > Micromonospora sp. NPDC005194. Next base: position 18,951 of record NZ_JBEXIA010000017.1, read on the forward strand.
GGCCGCGCTGTGGACGGCCAGCGACCAGGGCCGCCTGCCCATCGTGTGCGACGCGTCGTCCTGCACCCACGGGCTGACCCAGCTGACCGCCGCGCTGGCCGAAAAAGACCGGGCACGGTACGCCGCTCTGCGCTTCGTCGACAGCGTCACCTTCACCGCCGAACACCTCCTGCCGGCGCTGCCCGAACCCCGGCGGCTGGGCTCGCTGGCCCTGCACCCCACGTGCTCCACCGTGCACCTCGGCGGCATCGACGACCTGCACACCGTGGCCCGGGCGGTCGCCGACACCGTGACCGTGCCGGACAGCTGGGGATGCTGCGCGTTCGCCGGAGACCGGGGGCTGCTGCATCCGGAGGTCACCAGCGGCGCCACCGCCGCGCAGGCCGCCGAGGTCAACCAACGCGACCACGACGCGTACGCCTCCTGCAACCGCACCTGCGAGATGGGCATGAGCCGGGCCACCGGGCAGTCGTACCGGCACGTGCTCCAGGTGCTCGTCGAGGCGATCGAGCCGCCGGCCTAGCCCGTCACTGCTGCTCAGCCCGCTGCCGTCCCAGAGCGTTCAGTTCGGCAGCCCGCGCCTTTTGGATCCGGCCGGCGAGGGTCTTCACCTCCGGGCTGCCTCCGGCGGTCTGTTCGCCCCGGCACAGCACGACGGTCTGCGCGAGGTGCGCCCGGATCAGACCGACGGCCCGGGACCGCACCTCGGCCTCGGGAGCGGCGCGCAGCTCGGCGAGAGCGGCCTCGGTGACCATGCCGGGCATCTGATGCCCCGCATGGATGTTCTGTTCCGGCATGTTGCCGGCGGCCAGCAGCCTGCGCAGTTCCACCGACTCGGCCCGGTGCGCCGCCCGGATGTCGCCGAGGACGGCGCGCAGCGCAGGGTCGGCGGCCGACGGACGATCGTCGAGGGCGTCGATCAACGCGAGCGCACCCTCGTTCATCGGGAGCAGCAGCTGGATGAAGGCGTCATCGGTGCCGTTGAGCAGTACCGGCGGAGTCGGCGCGGGAGCGGCTGACGCGGGCGCGGCGGTCCGGTCGGTGCGGCCCGCATCCCGGGTCAGACCGACGGCCAGCGTCGTCGCGGCCAGCGTCGCGACGACGCCGACGATCCGCCCGGCCCGCCCGGCCCGCCCGGACAGCCTGTTCAACGCGCGGCCTGGAACGCGCGGCCGATCGCTGTCGCCGTGGTGCCGTCGCTGAACAACCCGGACCGGTCCTTGTCGGTGGCGGGGAGGCCGAACCAGGCGTATCGCTGCACGTAGGAGAGTTGGCCGAGCATGCCGGCAGCCGCGGTGAGGAAGGCCGCCTGCTGCTCCTGGCTCGGAAACTGTTGACGCCCGCCGTCGTAGCGGATCAGAGCGAACTCGGTCAGCCAGATCGGCTTCTGGTACCGCTGGTGGACGGCCTGCAGGTACTGCCGGAGCTGGTTCACCGCCGCCGCGGTCGTGAAGTCGGCGCCGTACCAGTGCAGGGTGATGAAGTCCACCCGGTGACCTCGAGCCTCGGCGCCGGTCATGAACCGGTCCAGCCAACCCTGCGGGTCCGGGCCGCCCCAGGCGACCGCCGGGCTGCCCAGCCTGCTGCCCGTCGCCATCAGTTGCGGCCACAGGTCCAGGGCCTGCTCGACTGTCATGTTCGCCTGTTCGGGCAGGTCCGGCTCGTTGAAGGTGAGCAGGTACGGCCCGGCGGCTCTGGCCCGGGCCAGCTCCGCGGCGGTGACGTTCTCCGCGCTGCGGATCATGGGTACGAACGTCGCGCCGCGCGGAGTGCTGATCCCCGGGTGCTGGGTGCCCCAGGTGTAGTACCAGCCGGCCTTCGAGCTGGCCAACGCCTGGCTCGCTCCGGCGAAGTTCCACACCCCGACGCCCTTGCGCGCGGAGCTGACCGCCGCCGGTGCGACCGGGGCCTTCGACGTGGGGCGCGCGCTCGGTGACGGCGCGCTGCTCGGGGAGGCGGACGCGGAGGCGACGGTGGTGGGCGCCGCGGGCGGCGGGACGGCCCAGGAGGGCCCGGCGGCCGGATCGTCCGGCAGCACCACCACCACCGTGGTGATCGCGAGGACCGCGGCAACCACTCCGGCGGCCAGGTAAGGAACCACACCACGGGGCGCGTGCACCGCAAGCTCGGCGACGCCCGGGGGATGCGGTCCGACGGCCGGCGCGGCGGCCGGGGGCACGGTCGCGCTCGGGACGTGGGCGCTGAGGCCGGCCGGCAGTGGCAGCATCGGCATCCCGGCGAGCAGCCTGTCGATCGGCAGGAACGTGGTGCCCAGGTGCCCGCAGAACGCGCAGTCACGGATGTGTCGGGCCAGCCGCTTGCGCCACAGCGGGCTGGGAGTGCCGTCCCACTCGGCCGCCACCGCGCGCAGGTCCGGGCAGCCAGGGCGGGCACGCAGGGCGCGGACGACGCCCCGGGCGCTCTGGATCTGCTCCTTCATCCGGTGGATGCGCACCGCGACGTGTCCCGGTGACAGACTCGCGGCCTCGGCGATCTCGGCACGCGTCAGCTCGCCGGTCTCCTCCAGCCACCAGAGCGAGAGCAGTTCCTGGTCGTCCGGGTCGAGCCAGCGGGTCGCTTCGGCGACCTCACGTCGTTGGTCGGTGAGGCCGAGCCGGAGGATCGTCATCCCGGCGAAGTCGGAGGCGGGGTCGGGCACGTTGTGGATCGCGTCGAGCCCGGCGTCCCGGTTGAGGGCGATGCGGCGACGCTGGTCCCAGTCGCGCACCTGACGGATGGTGATCGCCACGAGCCAGGACCGGTACGCCGCCGGGTCGTTGAGCGCGGGCAGGTGCCGGATCACCCGTACCAACGTCTCCTGGACCACGTCGTCGACGTCGGCGTGGCCGCGGAGCGCACGCCCGACGATGTTGTAGACCAGCGGAAGCGAGGCCGCCACGACGTCGTCGAGAGCGCGCCGGTCGCCCTGTCGAGCCGCGACGACCAGCCCGGGATCGGGTGCTGCCCGACCGGCTGACGACATGGGTCCCACTCCTCCTGCGCTCGGTCCGGTCGGCGCGCGTGCGCGCTGACCGCCTCGTGATCGGAGACGAGCGGCGGCGGGTCAGATTACGGTTTTCTCCTCCGGTCGGCCGGGCCGGTCGGCCGGCGCGCCGGACTCGGCCTCGGCCGCGAAGGGGGTACGCAGGCGGGTCATGGACGCGGCACTGACGTCCGCGGCCGGACTGCGCTCGTCGTCGACGACCCTGCCCCCCTCGATGGTGAAGGGGTTGCGGGCGGAGGTCATATCGGGCACGAGGTGCTCCAAAAGATGTGCACGGCAGCGCTCGACTCAGTCATCGGCAGCTTCGAAGCCGTGGGAGGCGGAGGGGCGGGCCCGGCGATGGGCCATCGGTGCCCGCACCCACAGCCTAGCGGCCGGGGACGACCGGCGTGTGCTGGACCAACGCCACCGGCGGATGACCAGCGGTTTCCGCCTCAGCCGAGGCGGGGACGTGAACTGTCCGACTCACCCTGCCGGGTCGAGCCGGCACGGCTACGGTCGAGATTGCGGAAGCCGTCCCCCGACCAGGGTTCGGTGTGGTGCGAACGGACAGGACAGCCATGACGGTTCAGATCGATCTCGCCGGCAGGACCGCGCTGGTGACGGGCTCGACCCAGGGAATCGGCGCCGCCATCACGGTCGGGCTCGCCCGCGCGGGGGCCCGGGTGGCCGTGAACGGCCGTACCGCCGCCTCGGTCGAGCGCGCGGCCACGGCGCTGCGCGGCGAGGTCCCCGGCGCCGAGGTCGTCGAGGTGGACGCCGACGTGTCGACCGACGACGGTACGGCCCGCGCGCTCGACCTCCTGCCCAGCGTCGACATCCTGGTCAACAATCTCGGCGTCTTCGGCCCCACTCCGGCGCTGGAGATCTCGGACGACGAGTGGCGTCGCTACTTCGAGGTGAACGTGCTGGCCGGCGTCCGGCTGACCCGCGCCTACCTGCCCGGGATGATGGAACGCGGCTGGGGGCGGGTGCAGTACATCGCCAGTGACTCGGCGGTCGCCATCCCCGCCGAGATGATCCACTATGGCGTGTCGAAGACGGCTCTGCTCGGCGTCTCGCGCGGGTTCGCGAAGGCCGCCGCCGGCACCGGCGTGACCGTCAACTCGGTGCTGGCCGGGCCGACCCACACCGGGGGCGTGGAGGACTTCGTGGCCGAACTCGTCGGCGACAGCCTGCCGTGGGACGAAGCGCAGCGGGAGTTCATGCGGCTGCACCGGCCGCAGTCGCTGCTCCAGCGGCTCATCGAGCCCGAGGAGATCGCCAACATGGTCGTCTACCTCGCCTCTCCGCTCGCCTCCGCGACGACGGGCGCGGCGGTCCGGGTCGACGGCGGCTACGTGGACGCGATCGTCCCGTAACGGCCGGCTCAGAGCTGGACGACGTGGCCGACCCGAGGCGGCGTACGACCGGCAAGGACGTCGAGCCACGCGTGTCGCAGTGCCTCGGGACCGTTGCCGACCCGCACGTCGAGCCACCCGCTCACCGCCGGGACGAACCGCTGCCAGGCGTCGGTGAACCGCCTGTCGAGCCCGTCGCGGCCCCAGTCCCGGCTGCGCTTGCGCATCTGCACCGGCGCGAAGAAGACCTCCCCGGCGGCGTCCGCGTTCGGCGTCTGGTTGGTGAGCCCGACCGCGATGTCCCGGACGAGCCGGTCGCCGAGGTGAGCGCGCAGCGCGGTCCGGGTCGCGGGCGCTCCGGACAGGTCGAGGTACACGGTGGCGACCGCGTCGAGGGCGTCGATGTCGTCGTACGCGACGACGTCGTCATAGCAGCCGAGTGACCGCGTGAACGCGACGTTGCCGGGCGAGGTGAGCCCGACCAGTCGCGGGCCGCGACCGTGCAGTTCGGACGCGGCAGCGTACGCGGTCTTGCTCGACGCCGACGACAGAACGATCGACCGCGCGCCGTAGAAGTCGTTGTCGACGACCTGGTCGGCCAACATGAACGAGGTGAAGAACAGCGGCCGGAAGAGGATCAGCAGGTCCTCCTGCCCGGCCTGGTAGACCGGGTCTGAAGTGGTCGACCGGTACGCGTTGTACGGCGAGGGCAGCTCGGCCCGGTGCGGGCTCGCGTCGCGGAACCCGGACGCGTCGACCCGGTCCGGCCGGACCACCAGGTGGCCGGCGGGCGGCAGGTAACCGTAGACCCGTTGGCCGACCTCGACCCCGGCAACCGTCGAGGCGAGCACGTCGGCGAAGCCCCACAGCGGCGGAAGCCCCCACTGCGGCCCGAGCCCGCGGGGGCCGGGCGGAAAGAACTCCCAGTAGCGCATCGCGTCGCCGAGCACCGCGTAGGTCACGTTGTTGGCGGTGAGGCCGACGCGGTCGACGCGCAGCAGCGCCGCGCCGTCGGGCAGCGCGGGCGCCTCGGCGTCGGCGAGCGTGGTCTGGCGGAGGTCGGCACGGGCCACGGCGAAGGTCCACGAGTCAGCCATGGTGTGACGCTAGACAGCCCCGAATTCTAAAGACAAGTGCACTGGAAGTGCAAAATCCCACTCGGCGGTCAGGGCTGGGGCGCGGTGACGTGCCGCAGGTGCCCCAACGGCAGGTGCGGGGGCTGCCACTCCAGGAACAGGGCCGTGGCGTCGTCGTCGAGCTGCTCGTCCTGGTACGCGAGGACGGCGCGCACCAGGCGGCGCATCGTCTCCGGGCTGGGCAGCCCGTCGTTGAGGGCACGGTTGACGAAGTCGACGAGCCGGTCCAGCCCGAACCGCTCCCCGTCGATGCTCTTCGCGTCGGTGATGCCGTCGGTGTAGGCGAGGATGCGGTCGCCGGGGTGCAGCTCCTCCTCGTACACCTGGGGTCGTGCCTGCGACAGGTGACCCAGGCCGAGCGGCAGCGCGGTCGGCCCCGGCAGCTCCCGGATGGCCTTGCCGTCGCGCAGCAGCATGGCGCCGGGGTGCCCCGCGTTGATGATCCGGAGCCGACCGGTGCGCCGGTCCAGTTCGGCGAGCAGCGCGGTGGCGAAGTAGCTGGGGTGCTCGGAGCGCACCCACCGGTCGATGCTGATGGCCGTGTCGACGAGGTCGAGGCCGGACCGGCGGGCGTTGCGGTACGCGCTGACCGCCAGCGAGGCCAGGGTGCTCGCCTTGATGCCGTGCCCGCAGGTGTCGAAGAGCCCGAGGCTGAGCACGTCGCCGTTCAGCGCGTAGTCGAAGATGTCGCCGCCGACGTCGTAGCACGGTTCGAGGATCGCGGTGACCACCAGGTCGTCGGTCGCGAAGGTCAGCGGCGGCAGCAGCCCCCACACGATCTCGGCGGCGACCTGCATCGGCAGGCGTCGCCGCATCCGCTCGACGACATCGCCGTAGAGCCGGCGGTTCACCAGGACCTGGGCGACGTTGACCGCCAACTCCCAGGCCGGCCCGTCCAGCGCCGTGTCGGCGGCGGCCGGCGACACGACCTCCAGCACACCCAGCCGCTCGCAGCCGAGCAGCAGCGGCACCCAGAGCCGATCCGGGTTGTCGGCGGCACGCTGCACCTCGAGGGTGGTGAACGCCCGACCGGCCAGGGTCGTGTCGATCGTCAGCTCGTCCCGGGCGAGGCCGGCGCCCAGCAGGGGCACGAGACAGGACTGGTTGTAGTCGGCCAAATAGATCACGATCTCGGTGGCACCGATTGCCGGCGCGGCCCGGGTGACCAGAAGCGCCAACTCGTCCGGCCCGCCCCGGGGTGCGTTGAGCTGCAACCAACGCGCCGCGTCGCCGGCGTCGACCAAGCTCCACCTCCCGTGTCCTGACCACCGTAGAAGCCCGGCGGCGAACTGCCAACGTACGGAGCCCGCACGAGACGAGGGACTCCCTGCAGCCGCCCGGCCTCGGTGCGCCACCGAGAGGCGAATGCCGGTCAGCTGCGGCCATATTGAGCGTTAAGGGAACTTTGAGGCATTAGATGTGCAAAAGTCCAATGCGTCCCATCTGCGGTTCGGAGTGCGGCTGTCAACCGCCGACTCGGCCGGCGTCCGGTGAGACGCATTCGTGAAAGGGCATATCGTGACAACCACACTATTGCGCCGACCTCGACGCGCGGTCATGTCCGCGTTGACGGCCGTCGCCGCCGGCGGAGCGGCAGTCGCCGTCCTCATCTTCAGCGGCACCGGCGCGAGCGCGGCCGAGGCGCCGGTCAACCTCGGAACGGCGGCGAACTTCTCCGTGCTGGCGGGCTCGACGGCCACCAACACCGGGCCGAGCTTCCTGGCGCAAAGCCTCGGCGTCAGCCCCGGCAACACCGCACCCGGCTTTCCGCCCGGCATCGTCGGCGGGGAGATCCACCTCGGCGACGCCGTGGCACTGCAGGCCAAGAACGATCTGACCACCGCGTACAACGACGCCGCCGGCCGGACGCCGTTCACCAACCTGCCCGCCGAGCTGGGCGGCACCACACTGACTCCGGGCGTCTACCGGATCGGCGCCGCACAGCTGACCGGGACGTTGACGCTCAACAGTCAGAACGACCCGGCGGCGGTGTTCATCTTCCAGATCGACTCCACCCTCATCACCGCCTCGAACAGCAGCGTGGTGTTCATCAACGGCGCCTCGCCCTGCAACGTCTACTGGCAGGTGGGCAGCTCGGCCACGATCGGCACCGGCACCCGCTTCATGGGCAACATCCTGGCCCAGACCTCGATCACCATGAACACCGGCGCCACCCTCCAGGGCCGCGCCCTGGCACAGACCGGGGCGGTCACCCTCGACACCAACACCATCAACGCACCCGTCTGCCTTCAGCCGACGGGAACCCCCACGTCGACCCCGACCGGGACACCGACCGGCACGCCCACCAGCACCCCGACCGGGACGCCAACCGGCACGCCAACCGGGACCCCGACCGGCACCCCGACCGGGCAGCCCACCGGGACACCGACCGGGCAGCCCACCGGGACACCGACCGGGCAGCCCACGGGCACCCCGACCGGCCAGCCAACGCTGGTCCCCACCCGCACCGAGTTGCCCGTCACCGGCGGTAGGGGCGGCGGCGGCCTGCTGCCCGCCCTGACCGCGGTCGGCAGCATCGCCGTCGCCAGCGGCGCAGCCCTGCTGCTCCTTCTGCGCCGACGCCGACAGCTCGAGTCCTGAACAGGTGCCCCGGCGGCCGGTTGACCGGCCGCCGGGGCCACCCCCCAGGCGCACCATTGCAGCGCGTCTAGCTGCCCAATCTCATACTTTCAGCTAGTCATTGCTCGCACTTTCAGGTAACGTGCACACCGCACCTGAAACGACATGACGCGGCGGCGAGGCCCGTGGTTGTGGTCCTGTCGACAGCGCATCGGATTCTCTCCGGTCGTCCTGGTCGACGGGCAGACACGGAGAGGACCAGCCCATGCTCACGACTGTCGAACCCACGGTCGGCACCGCTGTCAGCCGACGGAACGCCGCCGGCACGGACGAACTGATCGTCGAGTTGGCCACCACCGCGGCCGACGACCCGCGCCGACCGGCCCTGCGGGACCGCGCCATCGAGGCGTGGTTGCCGCTCGCCCGCCATCTGGCCCGGCGCTACTCGGGTCGCGGCGCCCCCGACGAGGACCTGACGCAGACCGCGATGGTCGGCCTCATCAAGGCCGTCGACCACTTCGACGCGACCCGGGGCGTCGACTTCAGCGGGTACGCCATCCCGACCATCGTCGGCGAGATCAAGCGATACTTCCGGGATCGCACCTGGTCGGTGCGGGTGCCGCGCCGCCTTCAGGAACTCCGGCTCTCGATCAGCGCCGCCAACAGCACACTGACGCACACCCTGGGCCGCTCGCCGACGGTTGCCGACATCGCGAGCTACCTCGACGTCTCCGAGGAGACCGTGCTGGAAGGGCTGGAGGGAGCCCGGGCGTACCGGGCGACCTCACTGTCCACACCCACCGGCATCGACGGAAGCATGGAACTCGGCGACACCCTCGGGGAGCGGGACCACGAGTTCGACCTCGTCGACCTCCGCGTCGCCCTCGGCCCGGCGCTCGCCACGCTGCCCGAACGCGAACGCCGGATCCTCAGCCTGCGGTTCCACGGCAACCTGACCCAGGCCCAGATCGCCGAGCAGATCGGCGTCTCCCAGATGCACGTCTCCCGGCTGATCACCCGATCGTTGGCCACGCTGCGCGGGCACCTCTCCGAGGACTTCGCCTGATTCCACCCGACCGCCGCGGCGGACCACCTCGACCCGCTCGGGCCGGGGCGACCGGCCCGAGCGGCACAGCCCCTACGAGGCCGGCGCGTCGGCCAGGTCGGCGGGGTCGAGATTCAGGGTGGCGAGCAGCCCGGAGTGCTTGGCCGGGTCGACCCGCTCCGGCAGCTCACGCTCGACCCAGTCGGCCCTGGCCTGCTGACCCCGATCGCGTAGCGCGCTGACGATCCGGTGCCTGGCGATCCTCATCTGGTGCTCCCCTGATTGAGCCGCCCGAATTACGGGTGGACGGCGGTGCGAAAGCGCGGGTGGGATGCCGAGCGCTGTGCGGTGAAATCCGAACGGCGGGGACGTGGCTGGCGACAACGGCCAGCACGCCGCGGCGACGGGTGACGGCGATCGGTAATGCCCTGGCGGGCTGGTGGCGGCGACATCCTGCGGCCACCGGGGGCCCCGGGCGACATACCCAGCCTACGCCCCGGCCAGTGCGGCTGCACGCGCACGGCATCCGGGCCCCGGCACGCTGGCTGGTCAGGGCTCCAGCACGACCTTGCCCGGCCGGCTGCGGGCCTCGGCGAAGACCAGCGCGGCGGAGACCTCGGTGAGCGGGTAACGGGCGGCGATCTGCGGCACGATCACGCCCTGGCGGAGCAGGTCGAGCACGATGCCGAGGTCGGTACGCAGCCGACGCCGGAACGCGGCGGCGCGGGTGCGGCGGCCGGACCAGAAGTTGTAGAACCCGACCCGGTGACCGTTCGGCAGGGCGTTCCAGGTGTAGAGGCGGGCCAGCAGCTTCACGAAGACCCAGACGATCGAGCGTGCGGAGCCCAGGGCGGAGGCGTTGCCGTAGACGACCAGCTTGCCGCCGGGGGCGAGCAGCCGGTACGACGTGCGTACGCCCGGGCCGGCGACCGGGTCGAAGACGGCGTCGACGCCGCCGGGAGAAAGCGCGCGGACCCGCGCGGCCAGGTCGGGGTCGCGGTAGTCCAGCGGTTCGACGCCGAGTTCCCGCAGCGCCGCGTGGTGTCGCGGGGCGGCGGTGCCGATGACCCGCAGCCCAAGGTGGCGTCCGAGTTGAACGAGCACGGTCCCGACGCCGCCGTTCGCGCCGTGCACGAGGATCGTCTGACCGGCCCGCAGGCGGGCGCCGTGCAGCATCTGCCAGGCGGTCACCCCGTTGACGACGACGGTCTCGGCCGCGGCCGGGTCCAGGCCCGGCGGGACCGGGGTGAGGTCGTCGACGCTCACCACTGCGTGCGTGGTCCAGGCGCCGGTCTTGGTGACCGCTGCGACCCGGGTGCCGACCAGCGAGCCGTCGCCTCCCGGTCGCACCGCCCGGACGGTGCCGACGAGGTCGTAGCCGGGCACGAACGGGAAGGCCGGCTGGCCGGGGTAGAGGTCGCGGCGCATGCTCTGCTCGGCGTACGAGATGCCGGTGGCCTCGACCTCGACGAGCGCCTGGCCCGCGGCGGGAACGGGCATGGCGCGTCGGTTGACCTGGAGCCCGTCCGGCTCCACCACGCCGGGCAGCAACACTTCGGTGATCATCTCGTCGGTTGTCATCGCGTTCTCCCTGTTTGTAAGTGTGCACTCACACACATGTTGGGTGGAAAAAGTGGGCCGCCAGGAAGCGGCCCGGTGGTGCGGTCGTCGGGATCAGGGGTGGCGGATGCCTGCGGTCAGCGCACGAGCCCACGGCTCGGGCACCTGCTCCAGGCCGGCGGTCACGATCAGGTGGCAGAGCTGGCCGTACGCGAAGAACTGCTGGACCTGCGCGTCGCTGGCGCCGGACCGACTCCCCACGAAGGTGGCGACCTGCCGGTAGCCGGCGCGCACCGCCTCGGCGATCTCGGGGACGTCCGTGACGGCCTGCGCCTGCACCTGAAACAGTCCGGGACAACCTCCAACACCTCGGTCTGGACGTCCTCGACGTGGTCAACCTGCGGGTCGGTGTGGCGGAGGGCACCGGCGACGATCCCCTGTCCGAGCAGTTCGGCGCCCTCGCCGAGTTGCGGCAGGAGGGGCTGATCCGACACCTCGGGCTCAGCAACGTCACGCTCGACCAGCTCACCGAGGCCCAGGCCATCGCCCCGGTGGTCACGGTGCAGAACCTCTACAACCTCGCCAACCGGCAGGACGACGCCCTGGTGGACCGGTGCGCGGCGGAGAACATCGCGTTCGCGGCGTTCTTCCCGCTCGGCGGATTCACGCCGTTGCAGTCCGACATCCTCAACGCCGTGGGCGCCTCGCCACAGCAGGTCGCCCTGGCCTGGCTGCTGCAGCGCTCCCCCACCACCGTGCTGATTCCGGGCACGTCGACGCTGGCACACCTGCGGGAGAACCTCGCCGCGGCCGATCTGACGCTGCCGGCCGACGCGATCGCGGAACTCGACACCATCGGCGGGTGACGCCGGACGCGGACCGTCGTGCGGCGGTCCGCGTCACCCGCCCGCCTCGCTCAGGCCCGCCCCCGCCGCCCGGTCCAGATGAGTGAGGAACCGCCGCACCGCCGGTGGTCGGCTCCGCCCGGCGACTGTCGCGGCGAAGATCCGCCGGACGGAGGCGTCGTCGGGGTGCAGGCGGAGCAGGGTCAGGTCGGATGGAGCGGCGCGTACGGCCAGGGCCGGCACCAGCGCGACGCCGAGACCGGCCGCGACACAGCCCAGCTTGCCGGTCCACTCGGCCGCGACAATGTCGATCCGCGGGCGAAAACCCGCCGGCAGGGTCGCTCGCAGCAGAGTCTCCTCGGCGGTCGCCGAGCCGGCGATGAACGACTCGTCGGCCAGGTCGCGCAGGCGGATGGTCCGCCGGTGGGCGAGCCGATGCGCCCGCGGTACGGCCACCAGAAGCGTCTCGTCGACGAGGTGGTGCAGGTCGAACTGGTCGCGGTCGAGCGGCTGGTCCGACGCGGCGCTCACCACGGCGACGTCGGCTTCACCGTCGACCAGGCGCTCCAGCAGCTTCGGTGTGAGCCCTTCGACAAGCGACAGGGCCACCTCGGGATGGTCGGACTTGAAGCTGGCCAGAGCACGTGGCACAAGCGCGGCGACCGCCGTGGGGAACGCGCCGACCCGCAACCGCCCGGCGGACAGGTCGCGCAGCGCCGCCAGGTCCCGCCGGGCGGTGTCCAGCCGGTCGAGCACCGCCTCGGCGTGGCCGAGCAGGCAACGGCCCTGCTCGGTCAGGGCGACACCGCGCGGCAGCCGGTCCAGCAACGGCGACCCGGTCTCGGCTTCCAGCGCGGCGATCTGTCGGGACACCGCCGACTGGGTGTAGCGCAGGCTGCGGGCCGCAGCCGTGATGGAGCCGTGCTCGGCGACGGCACGAAAGACCTGGAGCGCGTTCAGCTGCATCGTGACATGCTCCCGCAGCATGGCAGCGATGCATAAGAGTCGTTGGTGGCATGGCTTCCCGTCCCCTAGCCTTGCCGACATGTTCGAGATCGCTCTGTTGGGTACGGGCACGATGGGCACCGCGATCGGCCGTCGACTGCTGGCCACCGGGCATCGGCTCACCGTCTGGAATCGCACGTCCGAACGCACGGTGCCGCTCGTCGACGCCGGAGCGCGAGTCGCCGGCAGCCCAGCCGAGGCGGTCCGCGACGCCGACGTGGTGATCACCATGCTCACCGACGCGGTCGCCGTTCGGCACACGTTGGTCGACTCGGGTGCGGCACTGGCGCTGCGGCCGGGCACCCCCGTGATCGAGATGTCCACCATCGGTCCCCGGGCCGTGGCCGAACTGGCCACGCTGCTGCCGGCGGGAGTACCACTGGTCGACGCCCCGGTCGCCGGCAGTGCCGGCGCTGCCGAGACGGGCCAGCTCGTGGTGTTGGCCGGCGGGGAGAAGACGATCGTCGACCGGGTCGCCCCGCTGCTGGAGACGCTGGGTACGGTCCGCCGCTGCGGCGACTCCGGTCGGGGCGCCGCGTTGAAGCTGGTGCTCAACACCGCGCTGATCACCGCGGTCACCGCGGTCGCGGACGCCCTCGCCGTCGCGGACGCCGTCGGCGTCGACCGACGTACCGCGATCGATGCACTTGGCACCGGGCCGCTCGGCGGCGCGATCGCCCGGGCGACCACCACGGACGCCGCGTTCGCCGCCGCCCTGGCCGCCAAGGACGCCCGGCTCGCCCTCGACGTGCTCGGCGACGCGCCGGCGCCCCTGCTGCGCGCCGCCGCGTCGGCGTTGGCGGCCGCGCCCCATCCCGAGGGCGACATCGCCCGTCTCGCTGACAGCGCCGAACCCGAGAAGCAGAAGTGAACCTGACCCTGGACAATCCGACGACCGTCGCCGCGCCGTTCGGCGACCGGTTCGCGCACGTCGCCCGCCTCGACCTGCCAGGGGGCGCGTTGCTGATGCTCTCCGGTCAGGTTGGTGTGGACGACGCCGGCGCGGTGGTCGCACCCGGCGACGTGCGAACGCAGTCAGAACGGATCTTCGAGTTGATCGGAGCGCTGCTCGCGGCGCACGGCGCCACCTTCGCCGACGTGCTGCACGTCCGGACGTTCCTGACCGATTTCGGCGACCTGGCCGGCTATGCCGACGTCCGCAACCGCCACTTCGGGCAGACCAGGCCCGCCAGCACCACAGTCGAGGTGAGCCGGCTCTTTCTCGACGGCGCGGTGCTGGAGGTCGAGGTCACCGCGGCCGTGACCACGGGTTGACCGCGATCGGCTGATTTCAATGGTGATCGGCGCAGTCGGCGCTCCGGCCTCAGTGCTGGTGGGGGCGGCGCTGGCTTGCATTTGCAGAAGTCAGCAGTCCCCAGTGAATCACCTGGCTAGCTTCGGCGCAAGCCAGGTAGAGTGGGCGGCATGGAGGACCTACGGGACAACCGCGAATCCTGGTCGATGGAGAACTGCTCCGTCGCCCGGGCGATGGACATCGTGGGCAGCCGTTCGACGATCCTGATCATGCGCGAGGCGCTGCTCGGCACGCGCCGTTTCGACGACTTCGTCCGCCGGGTCGGAATCGGCGAGCCCGCCATGGCGGCCCGCCTCAAGGAGATGGTCGCCGCCGGGCTGCTCGAACGGATCCCGTACCGGGAGCCGGGACAGCGCACCCGCCACGAGTACCACCTCACCCGCAAGGGTCACGAACTGCTGCCGGTCATCACCGCGCTGCGCAACTGGGGCGACACCTGGAGCGCCGACGAAGCCGGCCCTGGCATCCTCGCCACCCACCACGACTGCGGCGAACCCGTCCGTGCGGTGCTCCGCTGCGCAGCCGGGCACGACATCGAGAGCGGCGACATCGACATCACCGCCGGGCCAGGGCTGATCCGCCGCAACTGACACCCCCGGCCAGGCGACCGACACCTGGGGGCGCGTCGGGGGCCGGCGACGTGCCGGTCAGTCGACCCGCTGGGCCAGCACCTGCCCCGGCCAGGCTCCCGCGCGGAAGGTCTCGGTGCGGGTGAACCCGTGGCGTTCGTAGAAGGCCACCAACTCGCCGCCGCCGCCCGCCCAGCAGTCGACCCGGAGCAACCGCACGCCGGCGCGCCGGGTTTCCTGCACGGCGTGCGCCAGCAGGGCCGACCCGAGGTGTCGCCCGGCGAATCGTCGGTCGGAGACCAGGAGACGGACGTACCGCTCGGGCTCTTCCGCGGGAGTGATCGGTGTCTGCGGATGAGGCCCGGAATCCAACACCAGAGCGCCGGCTGGCGTTCCGTCCAGTTCCGCGATGTACGGAAGGTTCTCGGTCAGGTACCGATCGACCAGCTCGACCCCGCCGCGCTTCTCCGAGAACGGTGTCGTGCCCCACTGCTCGGTGTTGCCCCGCGCGTTCATCCAGGTCACCGCGGAGTCGAGCATGGTCAGTACGGCGGCTGCGTCAGCCGGGCCACCGCGTCTGATCCGTATGCCGCGAGTGGTGTCGTCCATGGCGGAACTGTAATCGTGGGGGTGGCCGCCGGCGGTCGCCGCCCGGGGCGACTGGGAGGGTCTGCCCGACCGGGCTGAGTTGGCGCTGCTCGACCACGGCCCCGGCGGTACGGTCCGCTGACGATCCTTTTAAGGAGCACCATGGAGCTGACCGAGCCGACCGTCTGGAGCACCGACCGGCTGGAGTTGGGTGAGGGCCTGCGCTGGGTCGACGACCGGCTGGTCCTGGTCGACCTGCTCGCCGGGCGACTGTTGGAGACCGACGGCGACGCCCCGACCCCGCTGCGGGAGCTGCGCCGCCTGGACGTGCCGCTCGGCGCGGTCGCCCCGGTGGTCGACCGACCGGGCGAATGGCTGGCCGCCGCCGGGACCGGCGTCACCCTGCTCCCCGTCACCGGCGATCCCCGACCGGTCGCCGAGCTGGTCGACGACGCGCCCGAGCCGACCCGGATGAACGACGCGGTCGCCGACCCGCACGGCCGCTTCTGGGCCGGCAGCATGACGTACGCGATGGCGCCGGGCGGCGGCACGTTGTTCCGCCTCACCCCGGGCGCCGAGCCGGTCCCCGCGGTGACCGGGCTGACCATCCCGAACGGGCCGGCGTTCGACGCGACCGGCACCACCATGTACCTGGCCGACACGCCCCGCGGCGAGATCGACCGGTTCACCGTCGACCCCGCCACCGGTGCCCTGCACGGGCGGGAGCCGTTCCTGCGGCTGTCCCCCGCCGACGGCGGCCCGGACGGCATGACGCTCGACGCGGCCGGCCACCTCTGGATCGCGCTGTGGGGCGGCTCCGCGGTACGCCGCTACCGGCCCGACGGCACCCTCGACCGGGAGATCCGACTGCCGGCCAGGCAACCGGCCGGCATCTGCCTGGGCGGCCCCGACCTGCGGCGACTCTTCATCGGCACCGCCCGGGTGGGGCTGGACGCGGCGGGCCCGCAGGACGGCGCGCTGCTCGCGGTGGACGTCCCGGTGCCCGGTCTGCCCGCCGCGAGGGCCGGCGCACCAGTGAGCTGATCGGAGGCATGTCGGACGCCCGGGCGGGAACAACCGCACCCGAGTGCGGTGACAGCCGACCGGTGGGGAGCGAGCCGATGAGCACCGTGGGGTGGATGTCATGAACGGGCCGGTCGGCGACGAGCCGCTTGGCGAGCTGGAGCTGGTACACACGTTCACCGGGCCGATGCCGACCGGGGTGAGCGTCTCGCACCGGGGCCGGATCTTCGTCAACTTCCCCAAGTGGGGTGACGAGGTGCCGGCCACCGTCGTCGAGGTGCGCGACGGTCGGGAGGTGCCCTACCCCGACCAGGCGTGGAACGACCCGTCCGGCGACGACGACGCGGGCGCGTTCGTGTCGGTGCAGAGCATCGTGGTGGACCCGGCCGACCGGCTCTGGGTGCTGGACACCGGCAGCCCGATGTTCCAGCCCACAAAGCCGGGCGGCCCGAAGCTGGTCCGGATCGACCTGGACACCGACACGGTCGCTCAGGTGATCACCTTTCCGGCGGACGTGGCGCTGCCGACGACGTACCTCAACGACATCCGTTTCGACCTGCGGCGGGGCGAGTCGGGGGTCGCCTACATCACCGACTCCGCGTTCGCCGGGCCGAACGGGATCATCGTGGTGGACCTGGCCAGCGGGGCCTCCTGGCGGCGGCTGCACGACCACCCGTCCACCAAGGCGGAGCCACTGACGTCGTTCCGTCCGGTGGTCGAGGGCCGGCCGTTCCTGGAACGGCCGGCCGACGGGCCGCCGAAGCCGGTGGGCATGGGCTCCGACGGCATCGCCATCTCCGCCGACGGCACCCGGCTCTACTACTGCCCGCTGGCGTCCCGACGCCTGCACAGCGTCTCCACCGAGGCGCTGGCCGACCCGTCGGCCACCCAGGAGGCGGTCGCCGCGACCGTGGTCGACGAGGGCGACAAGGGCACCGCGTCGGACGGGTTGGAGAGCGACGACGCCGGGCGGCTCTACCTCACCGCGTACGAGCACAACGCGGTGCTGCGTCGACTGCCGGACGGCGAGTACGAGACGCTGGTGCACGACCCGCGGCTGCTCTGGCCGGACACCATGTCGGTGGCCGCCGACGGGCACCTCTACGTGACCGCCAACCAACTGCACCGGCAGCCGCGGTACCAGCGGGGCCAGGACCTGCGACGCAAGCCGTACGCGCTGTTCCGCACCCGCATCGACGCCGGCCCGGTGCTGCTGCGCCGCGGGTAGGCATGCCCACCCGGGCGGCGGGTAGGCCGCGTCAGCTCGCCGGCAGGGTGCGGTCCAGCAGGTCGAACAGGGCCGCCCAGTGCCGCTCGGTGGCCTGCTCGTCGTACGCCGGGGTGTCGGCCATGGTGTAGCCGTGGTGCGCGCCCGCGTACACCTCGGAGCGGTAGCGCACCCCGGCGGCGTCGAGCGCCTTCTCCAGCGTGGCGATCTGCTCGGGCGTCATGGACTGGTCGGCGTCGGCGTGGCCGAAGTACACCTCGCCGGTGATCGAGCCGACGCCCAGGTGTGGGCTGTCCGGCGCGTCGGTGACGATCCGCCCGCCGTGGAAGCTCGCCATCGCGGTGATCCGGTCCGGGTGCGCCTCGATGGCCCGGAGCGCGTTGGTGCCGCCCATGCAGTAGCCGGTGATGGCGACCGGGCCCGGCCGGACGTCGTCGCGGGCGGCCAGGTAGTCGAGGTACGCGGCGCTGTCCCGGCTGATCACGTCGGGGGTCAACGCGCCGACCAGCGGCATGATCTTCTCGAAGAGCGCGCCGCGCTGGTCCGCCTCACCGAGTCGGGACAGGTCGAACAGCGGCGCCCGGCCGGCCCGGTAGAACAGGTGCGGCGTCAGCACCAGGTAGCCGCGTTCGGCGATCCGCTCCGCCATCTCCACGAGGCGGGGCCGAGGCCCGAAGGCGTCCATGAATAGCAGCACCGCCGGAAACGGGCCGTCCCCGTCCGGGCGGGTGAGGCTTGCGTCCGCGATCCCATCGCCGGTCGGGATGTCCACCGTCGTCGTCTGCACCGAGCCTCCTCGTACGCCGATCTTGGTCCGTCTGGCACGTTACTCGCCGCGCCGGCGTGCCCGACACCGGTCCGCCAGTCGGGGACCGGCACTCCAGGCCGGGACACCGCGCGAACGGCGCGTCAAGAATCGGCGCTGGCCCGTCGAAACGGCGTATCGACGGGCGCTGGGCGGCCGACGGGCGGTGACGATGGGTCCATGAGTCCTTGGCGGATGACACGCTGGGAACGCGGGAACCTGCCACCCGACACCGACCCGATCGAGCCGGCCCCGGGCCCGAAACCCGCGTCCATCGCGGCCGGCCGGGCAGCCGCCGCCGCGGGCGCGCCCGAACGCCGGCACGAGGCGCTGGTCAGCGTCCGGCTCGGCCCGTCCGCGCCCGGCAGCCACCTGGTGGAGTACCTGCGGCACGAGCCGTGTGCCGTCGACGCCTGGTGGATCGCCGCCGACGTCGACGCCGTGGTGCGGCTCTCCGCGGAGAGCATGACCGTGCTGCACCGGGCCGTGGCCGACCTGCGCCTGCGTGCCGGAGTGGAGGTGGCCGAGGCCAACTACATCCTCCGCGCGCTCGACCTGTCCGCGCCGGCCGACCGGCACGACGACGCCCCGGTGTGGGCGGTGCCCGCCGCATGAGCCGCCCCGCCGTTGCCCACCGGATCGTCGTCGGCGTCGACCGGTCGTTCGCCGGAATGCAGGCGCTGCGTCGGGCCGTCCAGCTCGCCCGCCGCGAGGGCGCGCAGGTGGACGCCGTACGCGCGTGGGTCTTCGCACCCACGTGGCGGCCCGGCACGCTGACCTGGCGCTGGCAGGACGAATGCGACCGGGCCGCCCTGGTCTACCTGCGCGGCGTCTTCGACGCGACGATGGGCGGCATCCCTCGGGACGTCACGGTTCGACTGGTGACCACCCAGGGGTACGCCGGACAGGTGCTCATCGACCACGCGGACCGGGAGTCCGACCTGCTCGTCGTCGGCAGCCCCGGCCGCGGCCGGTTCGGCCGGTCACGCGGACACGTGACCCGGTACTGCGTACGACGTGCCGGTAGCCCATCCCCGGCTCGGTGATGAGGTGGCGGGGCCGAGCGGGGTCGTCCTCCCAGCCGAACGGGATCCGGTTGGCCGCCTGGGTCAGGCACATCCGGAAGCAGTACGCCTGGATCCGGTCGTCGGCGCTGCCCCGCGGGGCGAGCGGCGCGGCGGAGATGCCCGGCAACAGGCCGCTCGCGGGCGAGCCGGCCGTCACGTACGGGTCGACGGGGTAGGCGAACTGGTGGGTGTTGCCGGACTGCACCCTGTTGATCGTCTCGCCGTACGTGTCGTTGGACTCGCGCCCGACGGTGAAGCTCACCCCGGCTGGACGCCGGTGTCGGTGGCGCCCAGCCCGGCGGTGCTCAGCCCGCCGACGTGGCTGGTGGGCTCCACCACCACTGCGGTGCGGCCGAGCCGGCGCATGGTGATCGCGGCGGCCAGCCCGCCGGAGGTGGCGCCGTAGACGACCAGGTCGGCGGTGGTGACGGCGGCTCGTGCGGGGCCGGCGCGGAACGGGTCGGTGAGACCGGCCAGGACGAGGCCGGCGCCGCCGGTGGTCAGCAGCCGGCGACGGGACAGGGGCAGGGACACGGCAGGCTCCCGAGGGGTAACCGGAGGGGGACGGTTACAGAAGCACGCCGCTGCCGCTGCGAACGAAATTCTTCAATCTCTGCCGGCGGGTGTCAACGGGTCAGGGGCGGTAGCGGTAGCCCATCCCCGGCTCGGTGATGAGGTGGCGGGGCCGAGCGGGGTCGTCCTCCAGCTTGCGGCGCAGCTGGGCCAGGTACTGCCGCAGGTAGTTGGTCTCGTTCTGGTATTCCGGCCCCCACACGTCCTGGAGGAGCTGGCGCTGGCTGACCAGTTTGCCGGGGTGGCGCAGCAGCTTCTCCAGCACGCTCCACTGCGTGGGGGTGAGTTTGACCTCGGTGTCGTCGTCGCGCCACACGCGGTGGTCGGCCAGGTCGACGGTGTGCCGGCCGATCCGCAGCGCCGGCACGGCCTCGCTGGGCGCGCCGAGCCGCCGGGTCACCGCGCGGATGCGGGCCAGCAGCTCCTCCACCCCGAACGGCTTGGTGACGTAGTCGTCCGCGCCCGCGTCGAGCGCGGCGACCTTGTCCTCGCTGCCGGCCCGGCCGGAGAGCACGATGATCGGCACGGCGGTCCAGCCGCGCAGGCCGCGGATCACCTCGACGCCGTCGATGTCGGGCAGGCCGAGGTCGAGGACCACGAGGTCGGGCGGGTGGCTCGCGGCGGCCTTCAACGCGGCGGCCCCGGTCGCGGCGACGTCCACGTCGTACCGGCGGGCACGCAGGTTGATCCGCAGGGCCCGCAGGATCTGCGGTTCGTCGTCGACGACCAGGATGCGCGTCATTCCTGCGGCTCCTCCGAGCTGCTCTGCGCGGCGGCGGGCAGCCGCAGCACCATGGTGAGCCCACCGCCGGGCGTGGTCTCGGGGGTGATGCTGCCACCCATCGCCTCGGCCAGCCCCCGGGACAGGGCGAGCCCGAGGCCGACGCCGGTCTGGTTGTCCCGGTCGCCGAGGCGTTGGAACGGCAGGAAGACGTGCTCCCACTGGTCCTCCGGGATGCCCGGCCCCCGGTCGATGACCCGCAGCTCCACCTGGCCGGCGTGCGCGCTCGCGGTGACGGTGGGCGGCTGGTCGGGCGGGCTGTAGCGCAGCGCGTTGGCGATGACGTTGACGAGCACCCGTTCCAGCAGGCCCGGGTCGGCGGTGGCCGCGGGCAGGTCGGCCGGGATGTCCGTGGCGACAGTCGCGGCCGACGGGCCAAGTTCGTCCAACGCCAGGGGTACGGCGTCCTCCAGGCCGATCGCGGTGGCGGAGATGCCCAGCACGCCGGCCTGGAGGCGGCTCATGTCCAGCAGGTTGCCGACCAGCCGGGCGAGCCGGTCCAGCGACTCCTCCGCGGTCTCCAGCAGCTCCTCGCGGTCGGCCTCGTCGAACTCGATGTCGTGGCTGCGCAGGCTGGTCACGGCCGCCTTCGCCGAGGCCAGCGGCGTACGCAGGTCGTGGCTCACCGCGGCGAGCAGCGCGGTGCGCATCCGGTCGGCGGCGGCGAGCGGCCGCGCGGTGGCGGCCTCCTCGGCGAGCCGTTCCTGGCGCAGCGCGACGGCGGCCTGGGCGGCGAACGCCTCGACGATCCGCCGGTCGGCGGCCTCCAGGCGCCGGCCGCTGAGCACGACGGTGATCCGGTCGTCGACGGGTACTGCCGTCTCGCCGGCGTCGGGCGTGCAGGCGGGCTGGTCGCCGACGCTGGCGACGACGCACCAGGCGTGCTCCTCGCGGGACCGGTCGGGACGGCCGTTCGCCTCCTCGGCCAGCTCCAGCACGCTCACCGCGCGCAGCCCGAAGGTCTCCCGGAGCTGGTCCAGCAGGGCGGGCAGGGGGCGCTCGCCGCGCAGCACGCCACTGGCGACGGCGGCGAGGGTCTGCGCGTCGGCGGCAGCCCGCGCGGCCTCCCGCGTACGCCGGGCGGCCACGTCGACGATCCAGCTCACGGCAAGCGCCACACCGACGAAGACGGCCAGGGCGAGCAGGTTGTCGGCCTCGGCGATGGTCAGCGTGCGGTACGGCGGGGTGAAGAACCAGTTGAGCAGCAGCGACCCACCGAGCGCGGCGATCAGCGCCGGCCACACCCCGCCGACCAGCGCGACCCCGACGACCCCGGCGAGGAACAGCAGAATGTCGTTGGTCAGCGTCAGGTCGGGCAGGGCCTCAAGCAGCAGGGTGAGCAGCGGCATGCCGAGCACGGCCAGGCCGAAGCCGAGCAGCCGGCGGCGGCGGGACAGCGCCGCCGGCACGGCCGCCGCCCGACGGCCCTTGCCAGCCTGCTTGTGGGTGACCAGGTGCACGTCGATCGAGCCGGAGAGCGCGGTGGTGGTCACCCCGACGCCCCGGGCGAAGATCTGCGCGAGGCGGCCCCGCCGGCTGGCCCCGAGCACCAGCTGGGTGGCGTTCACGCCCTGGGCGAAGTCGAGCAGCGCGGCCGGCACGTCGGTGCCGAGCACCTGGTGGTACGTGCCGCCGAGGCTCTCGACGAGCACCCGTTGGCGGGCCAGCTGGGCCGGATCGGCGCCGGCCAGACCGTCGCTGCGGGCCACGTGCACGGCGAGCAGGTCGGCGCCCTTGCTGCGGGCCGCGACCCGGGCCGCCCGGCGGATCAGCGTCTCGCCCTCCGGGCCGCCGGTCAGCGCCACCACGACGCGTTCGCGGGCCTCCCAGGTGGCGGCGATGCCCTGCTGGCTGCGGTAGCGGTCGAGCTGCTCGTCGACCTTGTCGGCCAGCCAGAGCAGCGCCAGCTCGCGCAGCGCGGTGAGGTTGCCGACCCGGAAGTAGTTGCCGAGCGCCGCGTCGATCTTGTCGGGGCGGTAGATGTTGCCGTGCGCCATCCGGCGGCGCAGCGCCTCCGGGGTCATGTCGACCAGTTCGACCTGCTCGGCGGCGCGGACGATCTCGTCGGGCACGGTCTCCCGCTGGGTGGTGCCGGTGATCTGCGCGACGACGTCGTTCACCGATTCCAGGTGCTGCACGTTGACCGTGGACAGCACGTCGATCCCCGCGTCGAGCAGCTCCTGGACGTCCTGCCAGCGCTTGCCGTGGCGGGAACCGGGCACGTTGGTGTGCGCCAGCTCGTCGACCACCGCGATCTCCGGCCGGCGGGCCAGCACGGCGTCCACGTCCATCTCGGTGAACTCGGCGCCCCGGTAGGTCATCGCGCGGCGGGGCACCTGCTCCAAATCGCCGAGCATCGCGGCGGTGTGCGGGCGGCCGTGGGTCTCCACGAAACCGATCACCACGTCGGAGCCCCGCGCGGCCCGCCGCTGGGCCTCCTCCAACATGGCGTACGTCTTGCCGACGCCGGGAGCGGCCCCCAGATAGATGCGTAGTTCTCCGCGTGGCACGAGAACCATCCTCCCTGGTCAAAGTCGCGGGCGGGGCCGTGCCCGGTCGGCACGGCCCCGCCCGCGGGGGTGCTCAGCGCGCGGCGAACTGCCGGTCGAGGGCGATGTTGAGCTCCAGCACGTTGACTCCGGGCTCACCCATGAACCCGAGCCCACGCCCGTCGGTGTGCTCCTCGACCAGCTTGCGGACCGCCGCCGGGTCCGCGCCGCGCTCCCGCGCGACCCGGTTCACCTGCAGCTCGGCGTACGCGGGACTCATCTGCGGGTCGAGGCCGCTGCCGCTGGCGGTGACCGCGTCGGCGGGCACCGCCGGGTCGGCCGGCGCGTCGCCCCGGATCGGGGTGATGACCCCGCCGATCGCGATGTAGTCCTCGCCGGGCTGGGCCAGCTCCACTGTCACCCCCTGGTACGAGGTGACGAACGGTGTGGCCGGGGCGACCTGGTTGACGCTTACCACCCGGGTGACCGGGCCGGTCAGACCGTCGGCACGGAACACCGCGAGCACCGCGCCCACCCCGTCGTCGGTGCAGTAGGGGCGGCGGCCGTCGACGCCGTTCAGCTCGCCGACGGCCTTGCTGCGCCCGCAGACCTGGGTAAGCAGGCTCTCGCTGGACTCCTCCGGGTCGGTGGCCACGGTGTCGACCACGCTCTCCGGGCCGAGGTTGCTGGCCGAGGTGGACGTCGGGTCGTAGCCGTCACCGGCGGCCGACGGGCGAGACTGGAAGTAGCGCGGGACGGGGTTGCCGTCCGCGTCGGTGAAGGACTGGCCGATCAGCGAGCTGCCGACGGTGTTGCCGCCCACGGTGATCAGCGAGCCGTCGGCCTTGTGGTTGAGGCCGGGCAGCTGACCGAGCGCGACCAGGGCCAGCGGGTAGACCAGCCCGAGCAGCACCGTGAAGACGAGCAGGGCACGCAGGGCGGCGAGGTGTTGGGCGAGCCAGGTGGGTAGGCGCATCACGAAATCCCCGGAATGAACTGGATGAGCAGGTCGATGAGCTTGATCCCGATGAACGGCACGATGATGCCGCCCAGCCCGTACACCAGCAGGTTGCGGCTGAGCAGCTTCGACGCGGCGGCCGGCCGGTACCGCACGCCGCGCAGGGCGAGCGGGATCAGCGCGATGATCACCAGGGCGTTGAAGATGACCGCGGACAGGATCGCCGACTCCGGGCTGGCCAGCCGCATGATGTTCAGGGCGTCCAGGCTCGGGTAGAGGCCGGCGAACATGGCCGGGATGATCGCGAAGTACTTCGCGATGTCGTTGGAGATGCTGAACGTGGTCAGCGCCCCACGCGTGATCAGCAACTGCTTGCCGATCTCCACGATCTCGATCAGCTTGGTCGGGTCGGAGTCGAGGTCGACCATGTTGCCGGCCTCCTTGGCGGCCGACGTGCCGGTGTTCATGGCCACCCCGACGTCGGCCTGCGCGAGCGCCGGCGCGTCGTTGGTGCCGTCACCGGTCATCGCGACCAGCCGGCCACCCTCCTGCTCCCGCTTGATCAACGCGAGCTTGTCCTCCGGCGTCGCCTCGGCCAGGAAGTCGTCCACCCCGGCCTCGTCGGCGATGGCCTTCGCGGTACGCGGGTTGTCGCCGGTGATCATCACGGTACGGATGCCCATCCGGCGCATCTCGTCGAACCGCTCCCGCATGCCGGACTTGACGACGTCCTTGAGGTGGATGACGCCCAGGGCGCGGGCCGGCTCACCGTCGACGTGCTCGGCGACGACCAGCGGCGTACCGCCGGTGCTGCTGATTCCGTCCACGATCTCGCCGACCTGCTCGGTCGGGTGGCCGCCGTTCTCCCGTACCCACTTCATGACCGCGGCGGCGGCGCCCTTGCGGACCCGGCGGGCCGTGCCCGACGCGCCGCCGTCGACGCTGGCGTCCGGGGTCAGGTCGACGCCGCTCATCCGGGTCTGCGCGGTGAACGGCACGAACGTGGCGTGCGGCATCACGCCCGGCTCGCGCTCGCGCAGCCCGAACTCGTTCTTCGCCAGGACGACGACCGAGCGCCCCTCCGGGGTCTCGTCGGCCAGGCTGGACAGTTGCGCGGCGTCGGCCAGGGACGCCGCGTCGACCCCCTCGACCGGGACGAACTCGGCGGCCTGCCGGTTGCCCAGCGTGATGGTGCCGGTCTTGTCCAGCAGCAGGGTGTTGACGTCGCCGGCCGCCTCGACGGCCCGGCCGCTCATGGCCAGCACGTTGCGCTGCACCAGCCGGTCCATACCGGCGATGCCGATGGCCGACAGCAGCGCGCCGATGGTGGTGGGGATCAGGCAGACCAGCAGCGAGACCAGCACGACACCGGTGACACCGGAACCGGTGATCGCCCCGCTGTCCGGCGCGGCCGCCTGGTACGCCTTGGAGAAGATCGCCAGCGGCTGAAGGGTGACCACGGCCAGCAGGAAGATGATCGTGAGCGCGGCGAGCAGGATGTTCAGCGCGATCTCGTTCGGCGTCTTCTGCCGGTTGGCGCCCTCGACCAGGGCGATCATCCGGTCGATGAAGCTCTCCCCCGGCTTCTGGGTGATCTTCACGATGATCCGGTCGGAGAGCACCTTCGTGCCACCGGTGACCGCGCTGCGGTCCCCGCCGGACTCCCGGATGACCGGGGCCGACTCGCCGGTGATGGCCGACTCGTCGACGCTCGCGATGCCCTCCACGATGTCGCCGTCGCCGGGAATGATGCCGCCCGCCTCGACCAGCACGATGTCGCCCTGGCGCAGCTGCGGCGCGGGCACCGCCTCGTCGCGGTAGGTGTTGGCCCGCGCGCCCGGCTTCCAGTCGACCAGCCGGTTGGCGATGGTGTCCTGCTTGGCCTGTCGCAACGCGGCGGCCTGGGCCTTGCCCCGGCCCTCGGCGACCGCCTCGGCCAGGTTGGCGAAGATCACGGTCAGCCAGAGCCAGATGGTGATCGCCCAGGCGAACACCGACGGGTCGGTCACCGCCAGGACGGTGGTGAAGGCCGCGCCGATCTCCACGATCAGCATCACCGGGTTGCGCCACAGGGTGGTCGGGTTGAGCTTGCGTACGGCGTCCGGCAGGGACCGGATGAGTTGCTGGGGGTCGAGCAGGCCCCCGCCGACCCGGTTGCCCTGCGTTGCCGGGGTGCCTGGCAGTTGCTCTGTCGGGGCGGACGTGACGGACATGTCCTCGTTCCTCATGATGGTCAGAGCCCTTCTGCCAGCGGGCCGAGCGCGAGCGCGGGCAGGAAGGTCAGCGCGACGAGAACCACCGTGACGCCGACGACCATGCCGATGAACAGCGGTCGATGGGTCGGCAGGGTGCCCTCGGACGCGGGGGTGGGTGCCTGGCGGGCCAGCGAGCCGGCCAGCGCGAGCACGAAGATGAGCGGCAGGAACCGGCCCAGCAGCATGCACAGCCCCAACGCGGTGTCCCACCAGGTGGTGTTCACCGTGATGCCGGCGAAGGCGGAACCGTTGTTGTTGCTGGCCGAGGTGAACGCGTACAGCACCTCGGAGAGGCCGTGCGGGCCGACGTTGAGCGCCGTCGAGTTGTTGCCGGTGGCGAACGCCGCCGCCGTGCCGACCAGCACCAGGATCGGCGTGATCAGGAAGTACAGCGAGGCGAACTTGATCTCCCGCGACCCGATCTTCTTGCCCAGGTACTCGGGGGTGCGGCCGACCATCAGGCCGGCGATGAACACCGTGATCACCGCGAGGATCAGCAGGCCGTAGAGGCCCGAACCGGTGCCGCCGGGCGCGACCTCGCCAAGCATCATGTTGACCATCGTCATCATGCCGCCGAGCGAGGTGAACGAGTCGTGGAACGAGTTGACCGCTCCGGTCGAGGTGAGCGTGGTGGCGGCGGCGAAGGTGGCCGAGTTCGACACGTCGAACCGCACCTCCTTGCCCTCCATCGCCGCACCGACCGCCTGCGGGACCGTGCCATGGCCGGCCAGCTCGAAGATGTTGGTGATGGCGACGCTGAGGAACGCGAGGATGCCCATCACCGCGGCGATGGCGTAACCCTGCCGGTTCTGCCCGACCATCCGGCCGAACACCCGGGGCAGGCTGAACGGGATCAGCAGGATCAGGAAGATCTGCAACCAGTTCGTCCAGGTCGTGGGGTTCTCGAACGGGTGGGCGCTGTTGACGTTGTAGAAGCCGCCACCGTTGGTGCCCAGCTCCTTGATCACTTCCTGGCTCGCGACCGGGCCTCCGGTGATGGTCTGGGTGCCGCCGGTCAGCGTGCTCACGTCGGTGCCGCCGGAGAGGTTCTGCACCACCCCGCCGATCATCAATACGATGGCCCCGAGGACCGCGATCGGCACCAGGATGCGCAGCACGATCCGCGTCAGGTCGACCCAGAAGTTGCCGAGTTGCCCGGTGCGGCTGCGGGCGAAGCCGCGTACCAGCGCGACCGCCACCGCGATGCCGACCGCCGCCGAGGCGAAGTTCTGCACGGCGAGACCGGCCATCTGCACCAGGTGGCCCATCGTCGACTCACCCGAGTACGACTGCCAGTTGGTGTTGGTCACGAACGACACGGCCGTGTTCCACGCGCCGTGCGGCACCACCGGGTCGAAGCCCAGCGACAGCCACAGGTGGTTCTGCACCCGCTGGAACAGGTACAGGAACAGGATCGAGACCGCGGAGAACGCGAGCACGCTGCGGGCGTACACGCCCCAGGTCTGCTCGGCGGCCGGGTTGACCCCGACCAGGCGGTAGATCCCCCGCTCGATTCGCGACTGCTTCGTCCCGGAGACCGCCCGGAACATGTAGTCACCGAACGGCTTGTAGACGGCGACCAGGGCCGCCACCAGCGTCAGCACGAAGATGACGCCCGCTGTTGTCATGGTCATCAGAAGCGCTCCGGAAACAGCAGGGCGAACACCAGGAACGCGCCCAGGACGATCGCGAGCACCAGACCAACGGCGTTGACGGCGTTCACAGCTTCTCCACCGCCCGGACCACCAGGGCGAGCACTGCGAACAGCGCCACCGTGAGGACCACGAACACCACGTCAGACACGCTGACTCCTCTAACCGGAAAGGTTCGTCGCGACCGCCTTCCGGTCGCGCCGGGCAATCAAAGCCCCACCACCCGCCGGACGGCAGGGGTCATAACGCGACCATGACGGCGGCGAACCTTTTCTTGACGCGGTTTTCACACCTGCCCATGAACAGGTGAAATGCGGCACAGAGGCGCGTCAGCCGGGGAGACGAGGGGTGGCTGTCCACCCTTTGCTCTGCTTCAACGGAGGCGACAGCGAGGCACCGACACTGTTGCGCCGGTTGAAGCAGAGCAAAGGGCCCGAAGGGGATGGGCGCCAGTCAGGCCGGGCGGCGGGCCACCAGCACGTCGCGCATGATCGACTGGTCCACCCGGTGCCGCAGCGCGCGGTAGGGCTCCGCGTCGACAACGGTCAGACCGGCGTCGGCCAGGGCCGCCGCCGCGTCGTCGCGGCTGGCGACGTGGGTGTTCCACGAGATGCCCAGCGCCCCGCCGGGGCGCAGCAGCCGGGCCCAGACCGGCGCGGCGTCCGCGAGCAGCGCCAGCGGGTCACGCGTCAGACCCTGATCGGCGGTACGGCTGCCGTGCTGCACGCCGTACGGCGCGTCGGCGACCACCAGGTCGACGGTCTCCGGTCGGAAGAACTCCCCCGCGCGGGTGGTGTCGGCGTTGACGACGTCGAGCAACTGCGTACGGCCCGCCTTGTGCTCCTCGCGGGTCGGCGCCAACTCGATGCGCACCCGCCGGCCGACCACCTTGCGCTCCCGCCGCACCGGCCCCGACTCCAGCACCCGGTGCTTGACCCGCTTCTGCTTCAGCCAGGTCGTGACGA
The DNA here is from genome assembly GCF_040608335.1 of Micromonospora sp. NPDC005194. Taxonomy (NCBI): domain Bacteria; kingdom Bacillati; phylum Actinomycetota; class Actinomycetes; order Micromonosporales; family Micromonosporaceae; genus Micromonospora; species Micromonospora sp. NPDC005194. The sequence goes on from NZ_JBEXIA010000017.1 coordinate 47,734, forward strand.
ACGCGCGGTACGCCTCGACGTCCTTCTGGTCGCGCTCGATCCCGGCGGCGTCGAAGCCGTACATCAGCGCCTGGTTGAGGGTGGTGCCGCGACCGCAGAGCGGGTCGAGCACCCGGAACCGGCGGCTGGTCAGCTCGCCGGCCCAGTCCGACGCGAGCAGGGTGACGTTGAGCAGCAGCTTGGTGAACTGCTCGTTGGTCTTGCCGGGGTACTTCTGGATGGTGAGCAGATCGTCGTCGTAGCGGTCCAGCCGGCTCCACTCGACCGGGCGCAGCAGGTCGCCGACGATCTCGAACAGCGCGTACCCGGCGGAGAGGTTGCCCAGGACGGCCAGGTCCCGTTCGGTCAGCCCGTCACCGCTGAACGTGACGTAGGTCGCCCCGCCGACGACCTCCGTGTCCAGCTCGCCGATCCGGCCGTCGAGCGCCGACCGGCCGAAGATCTCCAGCTCGGCCCGGGTGAGGTCGATGGCGGAGCGGGCGTACACCCGGTTGGTGGCGGGCAGGATCAGCAGGCCGTAGCGCGTCATGATCCGGCGAGTATTCCACAACGCGTGACGGTCGCCGGGAACCGGAGCGGCCTGCGGACCGACTACCCACACATGGGGTGTGAGCAGTGGCGGGAGGTCCTGTCCGCGCAGTTGGACGGGGAGGAGACCGCCGCCGAAGGGGCGGCGGCGCAGGGGCACCTGGACGAGTGCGCCCAGTGCCGGGCCTGGTTCGCGGCGGCGGTCGCGGTGACGCGCCGCGTTCGTACCCGATTGGTCACCGAGGTGCCCGACCGGACCGACGCGATCCTGGCCGCCGTCGGTGGCAGCGCCGCTGGCGACGCGGTTGCCGACGCCGGTGACACGCCGGCTGGCCGGTCGCGCTGGCGACCCCGCCTGCCCGGCCGCGCCGGGTTGGTCGTCGGGCTGCGCGCGGCGCTCGGGCTGCTCGGCGCGGTCCAGCTCGTGCTCGGCCTGGCCCAGGTGGGCCGGGGAGCGAGCGCGGACCACGTGCACGCCGCCGGCCAGCACCTGTGGCACGAGTCGGCCGCCTGGAACGTGGCGGTCGGGGCCGGCTTCCTCTTCGTGGCGGTACGCCGCAGCCCTCCGGCGGGTCTCCTGCCGATGCTCAGCGCGTTCGTCGGCACGCTCCTGCTGCTCTCGGTCAACGACCTCGCCACCGGCTCGGTGGAGGGGGAACGCCTGGTCAGCCACGGGTTCCTGGTGGTCGGCTACCTGATCACCGCCCTGCTGTCCCGGCCCGGGCTGCGCCCCGGCGGACCCGCGCCACAGCGTCAGCCGACGCCGTCGCGCTGGAGGTTCGGCGCGGACGAGACCGAACGGCCACTGCGGGTGGTGCACTCCGGGGCGTACCCCGCGCAGGCCGCCGACCGCTACGCCGCCCCGGCCGCGCAGACCGGCCGCCGCGCCGCCTGAGCATCGATCACGTCACGCGGCCGTAGTCGGCCGGATCCAGCCGGGCGGTACGGCGGCGGTACTCGGCGGCCATCCCCGGCCAGTTGGTGACGATCCGGCCGGTGGCCGTGCGGTACCAGCTCCGGCAGGCGGTCCACACGCTTGCGGCGAGCCGGCGTTGCAGCTCCGCGTCGTAGTCGGCGGCCACCTCGGGGCGTACCTCCAGAGGTTCGCCACCGGCGGCGAGCAGGCTGACCGCCTGCGCGATGTGCCGGGCCTGCGCCTCATGGAAGTAGATCACCGACGTGTTGCCGGTGTTCGTGTTCGGGCCGTACATGAGGAAGAGGTTGGGAAAGCCGGGCACGGCCATCCCGAGGTACGCGTACGCGCCGTCGCGCCACTCCTCGCCGAGCTGACGGCCGGCGCGTCCGGTGACCCGGATCGGCACCAGGAAGTCGGTGGCCGCGAAGCCGGTGCCGTAGACCAGCACGTCGCAGGGGTGGACCCGGCCGTCGGCGGTGCGGATGCCGTCCTCGGTCACCTCGACGATCGCCTCGGTGACCAGCTCGACGTCGTCCCGACCGAGGGCGGGCAGCCAGTCGTTGGTGAACAACACCCGCTTGCAGCCCATCGGCTCGACCGGCGTGACGCGGGCGCGCAGCTGCGGGTCGCGTACCTGCCACCACCGCTGCGCCCGCGAGACACCCCGCAGCACCGCCGCGGCGACCCGGTTGCCGGTCACCGCCAGCCCGGTGAGCACGGTGACCGACCAGAACGCCGCCCGGGGCACCCGCATCAGCGCCGGCACCCGCCGGTAGAGCGCCCGGCCCAGCCGCCCGTGCCGGCGGTCCGGCTTGGGCAGCGTCCAGGGCGGAGTGCGCTGAAAGACGGTGACCCGGGCCGCCCGGCCCGCGATGGCCGGCACCAACTGCACCGCGCTGGCGCCGGTGCCGATCACCGCCACCCGGGCGCCGTCCAGTCGTACCGTCGGGTCCCACCGGGCCGTGTGCATCGCCGGCCCGGCGAACCGCTGCGCGCCCGGGAGCGTCGGCACCACCGGCCGCGAGAGCTGCCCGACCGCCGGGACCAGTACGTCCGCCGTCAGTTCGGCGCCATCGGCGGTACGCAGCCGCCAGCACGCGCCGGCCTCGTCCCACGACGCGTCGGTGACCTCGGTACGCAACCGCACGCTGTCGGTAAGCCCCAGCTCGGTCACGCAGCGGTGCAGGTAATCCAGGATCTCCGAGTGCGGCGGGAAGCGCCGCGACCAGTCCGGGTTCAGCGCGAAGGAGTACGAGTAGAGCGGCGCCGGGATGTCGCAGGCGCAGCCCGGGTAGGTGTTGTCGCGCCAGACGCCGCCGATCCGGTCGGCCCGCTCCAGCAGCACCACATCCGCGTCGCCGGTGCGGCGCAGCGCGGCGGCCACCGCCACCCCGCCGAACCCGGAGCCGATGATCGCCACCCGCACCCGACCGGGACGTCGGGCGGTCGCTGCGCTTTCGGTCATGGCGGGCTCCCTCGGCGGTGCGGCCGACCGTAACAGCTTGTTGGCGGCTCGCCAACGATGCGAGCGCACCCCGCCGATCCTGTGGCCGCCCGGCGGGGCCACGTGGGTCGGGTGCTCGCCATGGTCGCGAGGGTTTCATGCCGTTGACGAATCCGTGGCTGGCTGGACCCACGCCGGCGAAGCGGCTCGACCGTGAACGACTTGAAGAGCGCATTCACAACCTACTGTCGTCGCAGAACATGTGCGTGCTCGCCACCACGGGTCCGGACGGGCCGCTGGCCACGCCGGTGCGGTACTACCCGCTCGGCTTCGCGGTGCTCTTCACCGCCGCGCCGCGTTCGCCGAAGATGCGCAACATCGCTGCCGACCCGCGCGTGTCCGTCGGCATCTTCGCGCCGCTCGTCGGGCTGGCCAGCAGCCGCGGAGCTCAACTGTTCGGAACGGCCAGGGTGCTCGGCCCGGAGGATCCGGACCGTGCGCACTACTGGTCGGCGTTCCGCTGGGAGAACGAGCACGCCGAGCGGGGGCGACCGCTGTCCGAGCCGCCCGAGGACACCCTCGTGGTCATCGAGGCGGAACGGATCGTCTATACCGAGCACTGGCTGCGACGGGACGGGTTCGCGCCCCGCCAGTTCTGGCGTCGCTGAAAAGCCTTCGCCGGCTGCGGTCAGGACGGGTCGCTGGCCGCGATGACCTGTGGGACGACCTGTTCGACGATGGTCAGCAGGGTGGTGGTGAGCAGCAGGTGGACCTGCGGCCGGGTCAACGCCCCGCGCTGGAGCCACTCCCGGGCGGTGGACGTCGCCAGCCCGCAGTACGCCCGGACCATCCCCCGCAACTCCTCGTGGTCCTCGGCCTCCTCGGCCAGCCCGACGGCGACGAGCATCCGGTCGGCGGCGACCTCCTCGGCCTCGGCGAGCACCCGTTCCACGTCGGCGTCGCCGCCCATCCCCCGGGCGGTGACCGCCGCCAGCCACGAGGTGCTGTGCCGCGACACCACGTCGAGGAACCACGCGACGCTGGCATCCACCCGGGTCCGCAGGTCACCCTTGGGCAGTCGTTCCAGGGCAACCTCGGGGATGGTCACCATGACCCGGACGACCTCCAGGTAAAGGTCCTTCTTGGTGCCGAAGTAGTGGTTGACCAGGCCCCGGGCGACACCCGCCTCCCGGGCGACGTCGGTGGTCGACACGTCCGCGTACGGCCGCTCGCCGAACAGCCGGACCGCGCAGGCCAGGATCTGCCCGCGCCGGGCGTCCGGCTCCAACCTGCGGCGGCGCGGAGCCGTCTCGACACTCATCTGCCCGACCCTATCGGCAGCTCACGCCGCCAGCTTCGGCATCGACGTCCCCCATGTCTTGTCGGAGCCGCCGGCCTCGAGGCCGCGCCGACCGATCAACGGCGGAACCTCTCGATCGCCTCGGGGGTCACCGGAGTGAAGAAGTTAACCAGGTTGCCGTCGGGGTCGCGGAAGAGCAGGGCTCGGTTACCCCAGGGCATGGTCGTGGGCTCGTTCACGAAGTCCTCCACCACGCTTTTCAGTCTCTCGTAGAGCGCGTCCACGTCTTCCACGAGGAACTCGATGATGACGCTGTGGTTGTCGGCCGGGCGGGCGGAGCCTGGCGCGAACAGTGGGACCGTGCGGGTGCTGCCGATCGCCAGCGTGCCGTGGGCGGTGCGCAACTCGGCGAAGTCCTCGTTGCCCCAGGCCGCCTGCACGCCGGTGATCTTCTCGTAGAAGCCGACCAGGCGGTTGATCTCGTCGGTGATGATGCGGATGGAGACGAAGTCCATGTCTTCTCCCTGCTCAGTACGGTCGGTACCGGTCTGTGGAGATCACGCTAGGGCAAATACTGGACAGATTTGGTCCAGTATTTTGATAAAGTTCGGACCGTGGCACGACCGACAGCCCAGGTGCTCGCACTGCTGGAGCTCCTGCAGTCCGGCGGCGTCCGGACGATGGCCGAGCTTGCCGAGCGCCTTGGTGTCGAACCGCGCACGGTGCGGCGCTACGTGAGTCATCTGGTCGACCTGGACCTGCCGGTGGAGTCGGTGCGCGGTCGCTACGGCGGGTATCGGCTCGCCGCCGGCTATCGACTGCCGCCGCTGATGCTCAGCGACGACGAAGCCTTGGCCGTCCTACTCGGCCTGATCGCCGGCCGCCGTGCCGGGTTGGCGACGGCAACAGGCGCGGCGGGCGAAACAGCCGCCGCGAAGATCCGCCGCGTCCTACCGTCGCGGACCGCGGACCGGCTGGACGCCGCACTCCAGTCCCTTGCCTTCACCGCCGAACCCGGTGACTTCCCTGCACCGCAGACCGAGGTACTACTCGCCGTCGCCGAGGCGGTCCGCCATCACCGGCCGATCTCGCTGCACTACACCTCGGGCGACGGCAGGCGTAGCGTCCGCGTGCTGCATCCGTTCGGGCTGGTCAACCATGCCGGCCGGTGGTATGTCACCGGGGTCGATCCGGAGATCGGCGAGGACCGCACCCTTCGACTCGACCGCATCGCGGACGCGAGACCGCTGCCGGGCTCGTTCGAGCCGCCCGCCGGAAACGATCCGGCCGGGCGCCTTCTCACCTCGATGGCACAAGCGCCGTACCAGCATGCGGTGTCGCTGCGGATACAAGGAACAGTCGAGCAGATCCGCAGACGACTACCGGCCAGCATCGCCGAGGTGCGAGAGGGTGCGGACGAAGGCTGGCAGGACGTGGGGATCCGGGCAGAGAGCCTCGACTGGTTGCCCGGCGTGCTCGCCGCGCTCGACCTGCCGTTCGTCATCGAACGCCCGGACGAGCTCCGCGACCGCGTCGTCGCACTCGCCGAGCGGCTGGCGGCCTCGGCACGACGTGAGTCGGCCCGCAACTAGCAAGCCGCCACCCTCACCTTGATCACTTGATGCTCACCAGTTATCAGCGCCGTTCCTGAGCTGCTGAGCATCAACTGATCACTGAATTCCGCGCTGACGCCGGATCAGGTGCCGGCCGAGATGCCGCAGGTTGGACGTCTCGGAGTACAGGGCTGCGTTGATCGCACCCACTGCGACGCCCGGGGCTCGCTGCACCCGGTCGATGTCCTGGACGACCCGGCCGATCAACGTCAGCCGACAACGGAGATCGAACAACTCTCTCCGTGCGCAGTGCAGCGCCGTCTCCAATCCCCCGACCCGCTCCCGAAGCCATGCCAACTCCGTCGCCTGATCCATCGGCCGGCCCCTCTCGTCATCTTTCTTGTCGTGGCTCTACCCTCGCCCACTCGAACGGGCTGCGCAAGTAGGTAGACGCAATTCGGCATTCCTGATCGCCCTACCGTCGAGTGATGGGTGAGGTCCCGGGTCCGCTGGTCGGCCCGCACGAGCTACAGGAGTTGCTCGGCGGCGTGAGCCGGACCCGGATGCGTCAGCTCATCCGCTATCCGACCTTCCCCGCGCCGTTTCAACGGCTGCATGGCACCACGGTCTGGCTGCGCGCCGACGTGGAGGCGTGGATCGCCGAGCACCGCCCACCGCGCCCTACCGATGGCGACGAGCCGGAGTAGGTCACGCGGCGCCACCTTCACGCACCCGCGGATCTGCTCGGGACGGCCGCCTCACGCCGTCGGGTCACCAGGTTCGCTCGGCGGCACTCGCAGAAACGTCACGCCCCGGAACTCGAACTCCGCCTGGGCGACGGCCTCCCTCTCCGTCGGATGACACGTGTCTGCCACAACCTCCCACTTCCGGTTGCAGTAGAAGAGGTAGCGGTCGGTATCGCCGTCGTAGCCGGCGATCGCGAGGCGTACAACCACGTCAGCAAAGTTGCCGACGGAGTGGCGCGTCGCACCGGTCGGCGACTGCTCTCGTCCCAGATTGGCGAACATCGTGACCCGGGCTCCGTCGAGCAGAGCCGGCGGTGTGGCACTCATGGCACGATCCTCGCCCATCGGCAGGAGTTGAATGTGAGCCCGGCGTGTGAGGGTGGGTGGATGCACCGTGGGGACCCGGACTGGCTCGCTCACTCGCGGCATGGTGATGGACCGCCGCTGGTGCTCATCCACGGCATCGGTAGTCGGTGGCAGGTGTGGGAACCGGTGCTCGACGAGGTGGCCCGACACCGCGACGTGATCGCGCTGGACCTGCCCGGCTTCGGCGCCTCACCACCGTGGCCCGAGCCACCGAAGCCGTCGGAGCCATCAAAGCCGCCGAAGCCGCCGACGCCACCCGAGCCGCTGGCGCAGGCGGCCCCCGGGTCGGTGGAGCACCTGGCCGATCGGGTCGCCGCGTTCCTGGACGCGCTGGGCGTGCGCCGGCCCGCCGTTGCCGGCAACTCGCTCGGTGGCGGCATCGCGTTGGAGTTGGGGCGACGCGGGCTGGCCCACTCGGTGACCGCGTTCTCGCCCATCGGGTTCTGGGGGCCGGTCGGGCGACGCTGGTGTCAACTGGCGGTCGGCGGGGCCCGGTCGGCGGCTGGCGGGCTGCGGCCGGCACTGCCCCGGCTGCTGGCGAGCCGGGCCGGGCGGGTGGCGTTCTGCGGCCTGTTCTACGGCCACCCGGGTCACCTCGACCCCGACGAGTGCGTCGACTCGGCGGCGGCACTGGCTGACGCGCCCGGCTTCGCGGTGGCCCGCGCCGCGTTCGCCGGATGGCAGCTCCGTCGAGGGACGGCCGGCGCGCTCGACGACATCCCCGTGACGGTCGCCTGGGGTACGCGCGATCTCGTGTTGCCGTACCCCAGTCAGGCCCGGCGGGCCCGCGCGGCGCTGCCGGCGGCCCGGCACGTGCCGCTGGCGGGCTGCGGACATCTGCCCTTCGCGGACGACCCGGAAGCCTGTGCCCGGCTGCTGATCCAGACTTATTGACATGCCGCCAACAGCGCGCGAGGGTGGTGCACATGCCGACGCTCGATGGCTCCCCCTCGCCCTGGCGCGAACCTGAGCACGACGACCTCGCCGACCTGGCCCGCACCTTCTTCACCAAGGAGGTGCTGCCGCACACGGACCGCCTGCTGGCCCAGGGGCACCCGGACCGCGAGCACTACCGGCGTGCCGGTGAGCTGGGGTTGCTCGGCCTGTCGGTCCCCGAGGAGTACGGCGGCGGAGGCGGCGGCTTCACCCACGAGGCGGTGCTGCTGCACGAGCAGGCGTACACCGGGGAGAGCAGCCTCGGGCTGGCCGTCCACAGTGGCATCGTCACGGGCTATCTCGTCGCGTACGGCAGCGAGGAGCAGAAGCGACGGTGGCTGCCCGGCCTGTGCAGCGGTGAGCTGGTCGGCGCGATCGCGATGACCGAGCCCGACGGCGGCTCGGACCTCCAGGCGATGCGCACGCGGGCGGTCCGCGACGGCGACGACTACCTGGTCACCGGCGCGAAGACGTTCATCACCAACGGCGGCCTGGCCGACCTGATTCTGGTGGCCGTGAAGACCGACCCCGAGCAGCGGGCAGCCGGCGTCTCGCTGCTGGTGTGCGAGGTGGGCGGCGACCCGGAGGGCTTCCGCCGGGGCCGGCTGCTGTCCAAGATCGGGCTGCACGCCAACGACACCGCCGAGCTGTTCTTCGACGAGTTCCGGGTGCCGGCGGCCAACCTGCTCGGCGGTGCCGAGGGGCTGGGCTTCATCCAACTCATGCAGCAACTTCCGCAGGAACGGCTGGTCATCGGCGTCGGCGCGGTGGCCGCGATGGAACGCGCGGTCGAGCTGACCGTGGCGTACGCCAAGGAGCGCACCGCCTTCGGCAAGACCCTGATGGGGCACCAGAACACCCGGATGGTGCTCGCCGAGTGCGCCACCCGCACCCGGGTCAGCCGGGTCTTCCTGGACGACTGCATCGTCCGGCACACCCGTGGCGACCTGGACGTCGCCACGGCCGCGATGGCGAAGTCGTGGCTCACCGACGGGCAGTGCGAGGTCATCGACCGGTGCCTGCAACTGTTCGGCGGTTACGGCTACACGACGGAGTACCCGATCGCCCGGATGTACGCCGACGCCCGCGTCCAGAAGATCTACGGCGGCACCAACGAGATCATGAAGGAGTTGATCGCCCGTGCCCTCTGAGGCGTACGTCTATGACGCGGTCCGCACCCCGCGCGGACGCGGCCGGGACACCGGCGCGCTGCACGGGGTCAAGCCGATCTCGCTGGTGGTCGGCCTGATCGACGCGCTGCGCGAGCGCAACCCCGGCCTGGACGTGGGCCGGTTGGAGGACTTGCTGCTCGGCATCGTCACCCCCGTCGGCGAGCAGGGCGGCGACCTGGCGCGGGCCGCCGCGCTGCTGGCCGGGCTGCCCGACGAGGTGGGCGGGGTGCAGCTCAACCGGTTCTGCGCCTCCGGGCTGGAGGCGGTCAACTCCGCCGCCGCCCGGATCCGCTCCGGCTGGGAGCACCTGCTGCTCGCCGGCGGGGTCGAGTCGATGTCCCGGGTGCCGATGGGCTCCGACGGCGCCGCCTGGGCCACCGACCCGCAGACCGCGCTGGCCACGTCGTTCGTGCCGCAGGGCGTCAGCGCCGACCTGATCGCCACCCTGGAGGGCTTCACCCGCGACGACGTGGACGGCTACGCGCTGCGGTCACAGGAGCGGGCCGCCAAGGCGTGGGCCGGCGGGCACTTCGCCCGCTCGGTCGTGCCGGTCCGCGACGGCAACGGGCTGGACATCCTCACCGTCGACGAGCACCCCCGCCCGGAGACGACCCGGGAGGCACTGGCCCGGCTCACCCCGTCCTTCGCCACCATGGGTGCGGCCGCGGGCTTCGACGCGGTCGCGTTGCAGAAGTTCCACTGGCTGGAGGCCATCGAGCACGTCCACCACGCCGGTAACTCGTCCGGCATCGTGGACGGCGCGGCGCTGGTGCTGATCGGTTCGGAGCAGGTCGGGCAGGACCTCGGCCTCACCCCGCGCGCCCGGATCGTCGGCGCGGCCGTCACCGGCGCCGACCCGACGCTCATGCTGACCGGCCCGATCCCGGCCACCCACAAGGCGCTCGCCGTCGCCGGGCTGACCCTCGACGACATCGACCTGTTCGAGATCAACGAGGCGTTCGCGGCCGTGGTCCTCAAGTACGTCCGCGACCTGGGCCTCGACCCGGACCGCGTGAACGTCAACGGCGGCGCGATCGCTCTCGGCCACCCGCTGGGCGCCACCGGAGCCATGTTGCTCGGCACAGCGTTGGACGAGTTGGAGCGCCGCGACCTGCGCCGCGCCGTGGTGACCCTCTGCATCGGCGGCGGCATGGGCGTCGCCACCGTTCTCGAGCGCTGCTGACCCGGGGGACAAGACCAATGACCACCACCATCCGGTACGACCGCAGCGCCGACGGCATCGTCACGCTCACCCTGGACGACCCCGACCAGTCCGCCAACACCATGAACCGGGCGTACGCGGCATCGATGAGCGCGGTGCTGGACCGGCTGGAGGCCGAGGACGATCTCGCCGGTGTCATCGTGACCAGCGCGAAGTCGACGTTCTTCGCCGGCGGCGACCTGCCCGAGATGATCCGTGCCACCCGCGCCGACGCGCCCGCGCTGGCGGACCTGCTCGGCACCATCAAGCGGGACCTGCGCCGACTGGAGACGCTGGGCCGACCGGTCGTCGCGGCGGTCAACGGCTCCGCGCTCGGCGGCGGCCTGGAGATCGCCCTCGCCTGCCACCACCGCATCGCGCTGGACGCGCCCGACTCGCGGCTCGGGCTGCCCGAGGTGACCCTGGGTCTGCTGCCCGGGGCCGGCGGCGTCACCCGGACGGTGCGGATGCTCGGCCTGGCCGGGGCGCTGACCACGGTGCTGCTCACCGGCCGGCGGATGCGCCCGGCCGACGCCCTGGCCGCCGGGATCGTCGACGAGGTCGTCGCCACCGAGGCGGAGATGCTGGATCGCGCGCGGGCCTGGATCGCTGCCAACCCGCACCCGGCCCAGCCGTGGGACCGGCCGGACTATCGGATGCCCGGTGGCACCCCGGCCAGCCGTTCGCTGGCCGCGCAGCTGCCCGCCTTCCCGGCCACCCTGCGCAAGCAGCTCAAGGGGGCCCGGCTGCCCGCGCCCGAGGCGATCCTGGCCACCGCCGTCGAGGGCGCACAGGTCGACCTGGACACCGCGTTCACCGTGGAGACCCGGCACCTGATCGGCCTGCTCACCGGGCAGGTCGCCAAGAACATGATCGGCGCGTTCTTCTTCGACCTCAAGGCCGTCAACGGCGGCGCCGCCCGACCGGCCGTGGACGTCCCGCCGGTGCGGCGGGTGGCGGTGCTCGGCGCCGGCATGATGGGCGCGGGCATCGCGTACGCCTGCGCCAGCGCCGGCCTCGACGTGGTGGTCCGGGACGTGTCGCCGGAGGCCGCGGGGCGGGCCCGGGAGCACGCCGAACGACTGCTGGCCCGCCGGGTCCGCAAGGGCCGCGCCACGGAAGCCGACGCCCGCGCGGTGCTGGACCGGATCACCACCACCGACCAGGTGGACGCGCTCGCCGGCTGCGACGCCGTCATCGAGGCGGTCTTCGAGGACCCGGCCCTGAAGCAGGCCGTCTTCGCCGAGGTGCTGCCGGTGCTCGCGCCGGGCGCGCTGCTCGCCTCCAACACCTCCACCCTGCCGATCACTCAGCTGGCCGCCGGCGTGGACCGGCCGGCCGACTTCATCGGCATGCACTTCTTCTCGCCGGTGGACCGGATGCCGCTGCTGGAAATCGTGGTGGGCGAACGGACCGGGGACGCCGCCCTGGCCCGCGCGTTCGACCTGGGCCGGCGGATCGGCAAGACCCCGATCGTGGTCAACGACGGCCGGGGCTTCTTCACCAGCCGCGTCATCGGCCGGTTCATCGACGAGGCGGTCGGCATGGTCGCCGACGGCGTACCGGCCGCGTCGGTGGAACAGGCCGCGTTGCAGGCCGGCTACCCGACCGGGCCCCTCGCGCTGGCCGACGAGGTGAGCCTCACCCTGATCCAGCGGATCCGCCGCCAGTTCGAGGCGGCCAGCGAGGAGTACCTGCCGCTGCCCGCGCACCGGCTCGTCGACGAGCTGGTCGACGCGTACGACCGGCCGGGCCGCGCCGCCGGACGCGGCTTCTACTCCTACGACGACGGCGTCCGGGGTCGATTGTGGACAGGCCTCGCCGACCTGGTCACCGACGCCGGCCAGGCGGTGCCGTTCACCGACCTCCAGGAACGGATGCTCTTCGCCGAGGCGCTGGACGCGCTGCGCTGCCTCGACGAGGGGGTGCTGCGTACCGAGACCGACGCCAACATCGGCTCGATCTTCGGCATCGGCTTCCCCGCCTGGACGGGCGGCGTGATCCGCTACGTCCGGCAGTACGCGGGCGGCCCGGCCGGTTTCGCGGCCCGCGCCGCCGAGCTGGCCGAACGGTACGGCGACCGGTTCACGCCTCCCGTCGACCTGGCGGACCGGCTCGCTGAGCCGGTTGGCGTCGCGTGACGGCGGCGCGCGGCGGGCCGCTGGCCGGGGTGCGGGTGGTCGAGCTGGCCAGCCTCGCGCCGGCCCCGTTCGGCTGCATGGTGCTCGCCGACCTCGGGGCGGACGTGGTACGCGTCGACCGGCCGGGCGGCCCGGGAGACGGGCGCCTCGCCGCGCCGACCGGTGGACCGTTGCAGCGCGGCCGGCGGATCACCGCGCTGGACCTGAAGTCCCCGGCCGGTGTGGCCGACCTGCTGCGCCTCATCGATCGGGCGGACGTGCTCGTCGAGGCGTACCGGCCGGGGGTCGCCGAGCGGCTCGGCTTCGGCCCGGACGTCTGCCAGGCCCGCAACCCCCGGCTGGTGTACGCGCGGATGACCGGCTGGGGCCAGGACGGCCCGCTGGCGGCTCGGGCCGGCCACGACATCGACTACATCGCGGTCGCCGGGGCGCTGGAGCCCCTGGGTCGAGCCGATGCACGCCCACACGCGCCGCTGAACCTGATCGGTGACTTCGCCGGCGGCGGCATGCTGCTGGCCGTGGGCGTGCTGGCCGCACTGCTGGAGCGGGAACGCTCCGGCGTCGGCCAGGTCGTCGACGCGGCCATGGTGGACGGATCGGCGCTGCTCACCTCGTTCCTGCACGGGCTGCTCGGCACCGGCCTGTGGGCCGCCCCGCGCGGGCGGAACCTGCTCGACGGAGGAGCGCCCTTCTACGACACGTACGCCACCGCTGATGGCGGCTTCATGGCCGTCGGCGCGCTGGAGCCGGCCTTCTACGCCGTACTGCTGGCAGGTCTCGGCCTGGCCGACGAGGCGGAGCTGCCCGACCAGTACGACCCGAGCGGCTGGGACGAGCTGCGGAGGCGGTTCACCGAACGGTTCGCCGAGCGGACCCGGGACGAGTGGACGGCGGTCTTCGCCGACCTGGACGCCTGCGTCGCCCCCGTGCTGGCCCCGAATGAGGCGCACCGGCACCCGCACAACGCGGCCCGGGGGACGTTCGTCGAAGTCGACGGCGAGATCCAACCGGCGCCGGCACCCCGCTTCGACCGTACGCCGGCTGGCCCGCCCGCCCCGGCGCCCGATCCGGGGCGCGACGGCGCGCCGGTCGAGGACATTCTGTCCACCTGGGAGTGATCCACAGCCGACTTCCGGGGCAGCCGTGCGGGTGCCGCATTGATACGGTCGTGCACCGACGGTGGACTGCGGACGTGGGGGGACGTGCATGGCGAGCGGGATTGATCCGTCCGGCCTGAGCAGCTCGCTCGAAGAGGCGATGCGCCTGCTGAGCCAGGCAACGGGTGCTGTCACGGCGCAGCCGGGTGACGGCGACGGGCCCGCGCCGGACGCCGAGCAGATGGTAGGGCGGGGCACCGGCGGTGACGGTCTCGTCGAGGCGGAGGTCTCCGCGTTCGGCGCCCTGCAGACGCTGGTGATCGACCCGAGCCTGTCCCGGGCCGGCACGAGCACGATCGCCGAGTACGTCCTGGAGGCGGTCCAGGCGGCACAGGCCGACGAGCGCGCCCGCCGGGCCGACCTGACGGCCGGGGCCCAGGTCGACAGCACGGCCCTCACCCAGCAGCTCGAACGGGTCTCCGAGCAGGCGTTCCGTGGCTTCCAACAGATGATCGGTGACCTGGACGCGGCCACCCGCCGGATGGATCGTCGCTGAGCCATGTCCGACGGAATTGAGGTGGACGTCGACGCTCTGCATGCCGCAGCCGCGTCGATCGCGACAACCGGCCAGCAGCTCGGCGAGGCGGTCAGCGGCCTCGAGTCGACGGTGAACGGAGCGGGTAATCCCTGGGGCGCCGACGAGGCGGGCTCCCTCTTCGGGGCCGTGTACGTCGAGGTCCTGACGCATGCGCTCGACGTGTACCGGTCGATGGCCGACCAGTTGTTGGAGGCCGCCGAGAACCTCGACCTCGGTGCCGACGCGCACGAGGCGACCGACCTCGCCAACGCGGAACTCTTCACGAGGATGGAGCTGCCCAGTGGGTATGCAGCTTCCTCCTGAGCTCGCCGAGGCGCTGGGCTGGGTCGGCTTCACCTGGCCGACCGCCGACGAGGAGTTGCTGTTCGAGGCGTCCCAGCTGTGGTTCGCGTTCGCCGGCCGGCTGCGGACGGCGGTCGGGGAGGCCCAGGCGGGCGCGGCGCAGGTCAGCACGACCAACAGCGGCGACGACATCCGGGCGTTCGAGCAGGCGTGGCAGGACGAGGAGGGTGCGCCGCGCCGCATGGAGGACGGCGCGCAGGCGGCCGAGCTGATCGGCATGGCGTTGCTGGTGATGGCCATCATCACCCTGACGCAGAAGATCATCGTGATCGTCCAGTTGACGATCCTGGTCATTCAGGTGGCGATCGCGTTGGCGGCGGCGGCACCCAGCTTCGGCGCCTCGCTGGCCCAGATCCCCGTCTCGATCGGCCTGGCCCGGATGGCGATCCAGCGGGTCATCAAGGAGGTCATTGAGAAGGTCGTCAAGGAGATCATCCCGCAGTTGTTGAAGCGCGCGAAGACGCTGCTGCGCCGCTTCACCCGAAAGGGCGCGAAGCGCGGCGGCCCGAAGCGGCCCGGCGTGCCCGGCCCGCACACCACCCCGCGCTACTCCAACACCAAGCCGATGCTCGACAAGTACCGCAACGAGCACCTGCCCGGAGGGCACTTCCCGACGGCCGTGCGCCGGCTCAGCCCCGAGGAGCTGGAACAGCACCGGGTCTTCTTCGACAGCAACGGCGTGCTGCGCAGCGCGCGCAACGGCGAGCCGTTCGACACGTCGAGCGCGCAGACCGTGTTCAGCGGAAACGGTCAAGCGATCTTCGTGATGGACCGCAACGGCAACCTCTACGCGTCCAACTACCAGAAGGTCGGCGACTTCCACCACTCCACTCTGGGCGGCGGAAACCCGGTCGCCGCGGCCGGCGAGCTGGTCGTCAAGGACGGTAGGGTCCAGTACGCCACGGCGCGCAGCGGTCATTACCAGCCCGAGCCCAGCCACATGGCCAATCTCGACGCCGAGTTCAAGCGCAACGGCGTCAACGGGGTTCCGATTCTGGGCTGGGATGGCGGCCGGATCTTCTAGGGGAGTCGACGAGCATGGGTACGGACAGTTGGAAGGGCCACGTCAACGGGATCCTCTACGGGGTCCAGTTCGACAGGTCGCTCGACGATGCGGTGGTGACCCGGGTCGCCGACGGGGTGGCCGCCGGGCTCTACCCGGGTAACCGGGCCGAGACGCGGGACGCGCTGGAGCAGGCGCTGCTCTACTCGGGCCCGCTGAACGACCAGGCCGAGACGCACCACAGCGAGGACGACATCCGCGCGTTCTTCCGGCGGCTCTCCGCCGCCCTGGCGACCCCGCCCGCACAGAGTTGATCAAGAGGTTCGCGTCACGGCATCGCGGTGTCGTGACGCGAAACTCCTGTTCACCAGGGGTGGGCGGGAGCGGTGGTACCAGGTTGCGAAGAGTGCCACCGCCAGCAGCAGCTCCGCGACGTCGCCGCCGTAGTACATGAGGTGGGCGGCCGATCCGAACGCCGCGGCGTCCGGGTCGGTCAGCCCCGGGGGCAGGGTGCCGGCCTGCGCGTAGAGGTACTTGGCGAGCGCGGCGTGGCCAGCCGACGCGCCGAGCAGCGCGCCGACCCGCACGGCCAGCCCGGGGCGGCGGGGCGCGGGGTCCGGCCCGGCCAGCGACCAGGCGAACAGGTAGCCCGCGCCCAGGTAGTGCAGGTGTACGCCGTGGTGCAGGGCTGGCTGGCGTTCCGCCGTCGCGTACAGCGGGGTGAGCAGCACCAGCGCCAGCCCACCCGTGCTCAGCAGCGCGGCGGTGACCGGGTGGGCGATCAGGTGCAGCGCGCGGGCGCGCAGCAGCCGGCCCACCCGCCGACGCGTCGAGGTGGGCGCGACGTGCAGCAGCAGCGTCACCGGGGCGCCGAGGACCAGCCCGAGCGGTGCCAACATGCCGAGCAGCAGGTGCTGCGCCATGTGCCCGCGCGGGTCGTCCGAGAGGTGGGCCAGCGGCCCGACCGCGACCGCCAGCACGGTGCAGCCGGCCAGCCAGGCGAGAGTACGCCGATGGTCCCAGCCTCGCGGGTCGCGTACGGCGGCCAGCAGGTAGCCGACGGCCAGCACCGCGACCGGGAGCAGCGGCAACCAGCCCGGCCCGTCCGCCGGGTGGCCCCCGTGCGCCCATGGCACCACCGCCGCCGGGCCCGGAGCGACTGCCGTCACCGGGGGCCGTCATCCGGTCGGCGGGACCGCGTCCGCCAGACCAGCGCCGCGCCGGCCAGCAGCAGGACCGCGCCGCCCACGTTCCACACCACGTCGTACGGCACCAGGTGGACGCCGTAGCGGATCTGGTGCACCCGGAGCACCTTGTGGTCGACCAGCCCGTCGAAGAGCTGGAATCCTCCGGCGCCGAGCAGGAAGCCACCCCAGACCAGCCGGGGTGACAGGGCCAGCCGTCGGCGCAGATCGGCGAACCAGAAGAACCCACCGACCAGGGCGATCACCTCAGCGGCGTGCAGCAGCCCGTCCGAGAGCAGCGCCACCGACGGGGTGGACCGGTCGTAGAAGTGGTGCCAGGCCAGCAACTGGTGAAAGACGATCTCGTCCACGGCGGCCATGATCGCGACCCCGATCAGGACGCCCGCGAGCGTGGACGACCGGCGGTCCGGCGCGGCGACGGGACGCCCCCGCGGCAGGCTCGAACCGACCACCACACACCTCGCATCCGCCCGGGTCACGGCCGAACTACCCCAAACTGGCCGAGTCATGCCCGCCGAAGCCGTGCCGGCATGATCATTGGGTGGGGCGGCCGGATGCCTCGCCGGCAGCGGAGACCGAAGGAGGTGCCTGTGCCGGACGCGGACGAACTCGTCGCCGACGCGCTCGCGGCGGTGCGCGGCACCGACGTACGACAGGCCGAACGGCAGCTGGACCGGCTGATGGTCGGCACCGGCGCGGCGGACGGCGCCACGGGGGTGGACGCGGCCCTGCGGCGTCGGCTGGTCCGTGGCCTCGGGCAGCTCTGGCCACGCGGCTGGCAGCCGGTCGACGTGCACCGGATCACCGCGCGGCGGCTCGACGCACGGGCGGCCCGGCTGGTCCGGGACGCGCTGGCCGCCCAGCGACGCGAGCAGGCCGGGCCGGTCCCCGACTGGTGGGACGACCAGCTACGTGCTCTGGCCGCCGAGGGCCGGGACGACGGCGACGACCTGCTGGCCGCCTGGACCGCCGCGGAGGGACTGGACCGGGCCGACGCTCTCCGCGCCGCTGTCGACGTGCTCGCGCTGGTGGAGAGCCTGCCGCCGATCGCGGTGCTACGCCCGCCGCCCGGCTCGACCGGGGCGACGATCCCCCGCACCGCCGGTACGGTCCGCAGCGGATCGCCGATGCTGGACCGGGTACGCGCGCTGCTCGCGAAGGCCGAGTCGACCACCTTCCCGGCCGAGGCGGAGGCGTTGACCGGGAAGGCACAGGAGCTGATCGCCCGGCACAGCATCGACGAGGCGTTGCTGGCCGCCGGGGCGGAGCCCGGCGATGTGCCGGGCGGGGTCCGGCTGGGCACCGAGACCCCGTACGCGGGGGCGAAGGCGCTGCTGGTGCAGGAGGTGGCGGCGGCGAACCGGTGCGAGGCGGTCTGGTCCGACGACCTCGGTTTCACCACCGTGCTGGGGTGGCCGGCGGATCTCGTGGCGGTGGAGCTGCTCTACACCTCGCTGCTGGTGCAGGCCACCGCCGCGATGCTGCGCGGGCGCACCGAGCGCCGGCCGGGGTCGGGCCGGCGGACGAAGGTGTGGGACGAGTCCTTCCTCAACGCGTTCGCGCTGCGGATCGGTGAGCGGCTGCGCGCGGCCACCGAGGCGGCCGACCAGGCGGCTGCCGAGACGGCCGGCCCGGAGCGTCTGCTACCGGTGCTCGCCGCCCGTGGCGAGGCGGTCCAGGAGCGGCTGGGCGCCCTCTTTCCGGGTGTCACCCGACACCGGCTCAGCGTCCGCGACGCCGAGGGCTGGTCGTCCGGCACCTCGGCCGCTGACCGCGCCGCGCTCGACCTCGGCGGCGGCCAGCGGCCTCGACAGGTGCCGGGCCGACCCTGATCCGCACGGCGTGGGACCACCGCCGGAGAGTCTTTCTGCGATTTTCTTCGGTACGCGGTAGGGAACGGGGTCTCGGCTCCGACCCTCCGGTGAGCCGCGCCCCGACCGGGGAGCGGCCAGCCAAGCGAGGAGCATCGCCGTGAAGTACATGCTGCTGATCTGGAACCGGCCCGGCTTCACCGAGGAGCTGACCGAAGCGGACCGTAATGCCCTGTTCGGCGAGGTGGACGAGATCATGAAGGAGCTGACCGAGAGCGGCGAGCTGGTCGACGGCCAGGCGCTGGCCAACCCGTCGCAGACGCAGACGGTCCGGCTCGCCGGCGGTCGCCCGGAGATCGTCGACGGGCCGTTCATGGAGAGCAAGGAGCAGTTCGCGGGCTACCTGACCGTCGACTGCGACAGCCCGCAGCGGGCCGCCGAGATCGCCGCGCGGTGGCCGGACGTGCGCTTCGGCGGGGCGATGGAGGTCCGCCCGATCATGGAGCAGGCCGGGACGGAGATGTGACCGACGACCGGACGGTCGAGGATCTGCTGCGCACGCTCGCGCCGCAGGTCCTCGGCCTGCTGGTCCGTCGACACGGCCAGTTCGACAGGTGCGAGGACGCGGTCCAGGAGGCGTTGCTCGCCGCCACGACGCAGTGGCCCGCGCAGGGCGTACCGGACAATCCGCGCGCGTGGTTGCTCACCGTGGCCACCCGCCGGCTCACCGACGAGTGGCGCAGCGAGAGCGCCCGCCGGGACCGCGAGGTGGCGGTGGCGCTGCGCGAGCCGGCGTACGCCCAGGTGGCGCCGGCGGCCGACGCGGAGCCGGCAGTGGCGGACGCGGACGACACCCTCACCCTGCTCTTCCTCTGCTGCCATCCGGCGCTGGCGCCCTCGGCGCAGGTGGCGCTGACCCTGCGGGCGGTCGGCGGGCTCAGCACCGCCCAGATCGCCCGGGCGCACCTGCTGCCCGAGGCGACGATGAGCCAGCGGATCCGGCGGGCCAAGCAGCGAATCGAGGCCGCCGGGGCCCGGTTCCTGATGCCCGGGCCGGGTGAGCGCGGCGAGCGGCTGCGGACCGTGCTCCGGGTGCTCTACCTGATCTTCAACGAGGGGTACACCGCGTCCAGCGGACCGGACCTGCGACGGGCCGAACTGACCGGCGAGGCGATCCGACTGGCCCGCGTCCTGCACGGGCTGCTGCCCGACGACGGTGAGGTGACCGGGCTGCTGGCGCTGATGCTGCTCACCGACGCGCACCGGGCGGCCCGGGTCGGCGAGGACGGCGAGTTGGTGCCGCTGACCGAGCAGGACCGCGCCCGGTGGGACGCCGGTGCCATCGCGGAGGGAGTCGCCCTGGTCACCGAGGCGCTGACCTGGTCGCCGCCCGGCCCGTACCAGCTCCAGGCGGCGATCGCGGCGGTGCACGCCGAGGCGCCGACGGCGGCGGAGACGGACTGGCCGCAGATCGTGGCGCTCTACCGGCTGCTGGCCCGGATCGCTCCGAACCCGATGGTCACGCTCAACCAGGCGGTGGCCGTGGCCATGGTGGACGGGCCGCGGGCGGGGCTCGCCCTGCTCACCCCGCTGGACGCCGACGAGCGGATGGCCGGGCACCACCGGCTCGCCGCGGTCCGGGCGCACCTGCTGGAGCTGGCCGGGGAGCCGGGCGCGGCCCGGGAGGCGTACCTGGCGGCCGCGCGCGGCACGACGAGCCTGCCCGAGCAGCGCTACCTGGAGCTGAGAGCCGCCCGGCTGGCGGGCCGGCCGTCACAGGGGGGATCTCAGGGTTCACGGCCCCGGGCACACAGCACGCCGGGCCGGTGAATGATCACCGGCCCGGCGTGCGGGTTACGTCGTACGTCAGCTCTTGAAAGCGTCCTTGATCTTCTCGCCCGCCTGCTTGAGCTTGGCCGTGGACTGGTCTGCGCGCCCCTCGGCCTCGAGCTGCTCGTTGTCGGTGGCCCGACCGGCGCCTTCCTTGAGCTTGCCGGCCGCGTCCTCGCTGGCGTTGTTGATCTTGTCATCGATACCCATGTGCCAACCTCCATTGCGAGCGTCGCTACGACCTCAGCAATACCCCCGCAGTCCACCGCCCAACCATCACCGCCGTCACAATCCGCGATCGGCGGCCGAACGGAACCGGCGCAGGCGCAGGCTGTTGGCCACCACGAAGACCGAGGACAGCGCCATGGTGGCACCGGCGATCATCGGGTTGAGCAGGCCGGCGGCGGCCAGCGGCAGCGCCGCCACGTTGTAGCCGAAGGCCCAGAACAGGTTGCCCCGGATGATGCCGAGCGTGCGCCGGGACAGCCGGATGGCGTCCACCGCCGCATCCAGGTCGCCCCGGACGAGGGTGAGATCGGACGCCTCGATCGCCACGTCGGTGCCGGTGCCCATCGCCAGCCCCAGATCTGCCTGGGCCAACGCCGGCGCGTCGTTCACCCCGTCGCCGACCATCGCCACCGACCGCCCCTGCGCCTGGAGCCGCCGGACGACGTCGACCTTGCCGGCGGGCAGCACCTCGGCGATCACCTCGTCGATGCCCACCTCGGCGGCGACCGCCCCGGCCACGGTGGGGTTGTCCCCGGTCAGCAGGACCGGGGTGAGCCCCAGGGCGCGCAGCCGGGCCACGGCCGTCCGGCTGGTCGGCCGGACCACGTCGGCGACCGCGAGCACGCCCCGCGCCCGTCCGTCCCAGCCGGCGACGATCGCCGTACGCCCGGCGGCCTCCGCGTCACGCACGGCCAGATCGACCTCCGGCGGTACGTCGACACCGCGCTCGCGCAGCAGCCGGAGCCGGCCGACCAGCACGGTCCGACCGTCGACCGTGCCGGTGACGCCCAGCCCTTCGAGGTTGGCGAAGCCGGTAACCGGGGGCAGCGCTCCGGCCTCGGCGGCGCCCGCGGCGACGGCCCGGGCGATCGGGTGCTCGGAGGCGGCCTCCACGGCCCCGGCGAGCCGGAGCAGCTCGGCGCGGTCCTCGCCGCTCGCCGCCACGACGTCCACCAGGGTCATCCGGCCGGTCGTCACGGTTCCGGTCTTGTCCAGCACGACGGTGTCGACGCGCCGGGTGGACTCCAGCACCTCCGGTCCCTTGATCAGCACGCCGAGCTGGGCGCCGCGACCGGTGCCGACCAGCAGCGCGGTCGGCGTGGCCAGGCCGAGGGCACACGGGCAGGCGATGATCAGCACGGCCACCGCGGCGGTGAACGCGGTGGTCGGACCGGCTCCGGTGCCGAGCCACCAGCCGAGGGTGCCCACCGCGAGGGTGATGACGATCGGCACGAAGACGCCGGAGATCCGGTCAGCCAGCCGCTGCACGGCCGCCTTGCCGCTCTGCGCCTGCTCGACGAGGTCGGCCATCCGGGCGAGCTGGGTGTCCGCGCCGACCCGGGTGGCGGTGACGACCAGCCGGCCGCCCGCGTTGATCGTGGCGCCGACCACACCGTCGCCCGGGCCGACCTCGACCGGCACCGACTCGCCGGTCAGCATGCTGGCGTCGACGGCGGACGTGCCCTCGTCGACGACCCCGTCGGTGGCGATCTTCTCGCCGGGGCGGACCACGAACCGGTCACCGACGACGAGCCGGTCCACCGGGATCCGGGTCTCCACCCCGTCGCGCAGCACCGCCACGTCCCGGGCGCCGAGTTCGAGAAGGGCACGCAGGGCCGCCCCGGCGGTCCGCTTGGATCGGGCCTCGAAGTAGCGGCCGGCCAGGATGAACACCGTCACCCCGGCGGCCGCCTCCAGGTAGATGTTGCCGGCGCCGTCGGTGCGGGTGATGTCGAAGCGGAAGGGATGCGTCATCCCGGGCATCCCGGCGTCGCCCAAAAAGAGCGCCCAGAGCGACCAGCCGAACGCGGCCAGGGTGCCCAGCGAGACCAGGGTGTCCATGGTCGCGGCGCCGTGCCGCAGGTTGGTCCACGCGGCCCGGTGGAACGGCAGCCCGCCCCAGACCACCACCGGGGCGGCGAGGGTCAGCGAGAGCCACTGCCAGTAGTCGAACTGCCAGGGCGGCACCATGGCCAGCAGGACCACCGGCACGCTGAGCACCGCCGACACCCACAGACGGGTACGCGGACCCCGCAGCGGGTCGACCGGCTGTTCGGTCGTCGGCGGTGCCGGCAGGGCCGCCGTGTAGCCGGTCTTCTGCACCGTGTCGATCAGGTCGTCCGGGGTGACGCTGTCGACGTACCGGACGGTGGCCTTCTCGGTGGCGTAGTTGACGGTGGCGCTCACCCCGTCCATCCGGTTCAGCTTCTTCTCGATCCGGGCGGCGCAGGCGGCGCAGGTCATTCCCCCGATGGCCAGCTCGATCCGGTTCGGCGCCTCGGGCAGTGGTCTGCTGGTGGTGGTCATCGTCTGGTCCCGTCAGTTGTGCCCGTGGCCGGGGGTGCCGTGCTCGGTCGGCGCCGGCCCGCTCGGAGTGGGGTCGCCCCCGGTCGTGGCGGTGCCGGCGACGACGGTGAACTCGGCGGTGTGCACCCGCCCGCCGTGCCGGAAGTCGAGGTAGAGCCGGTAGCTGCCGGCCGAGGGCACCTCGGCGAGGAAGGTGACCTCCGGACCGGGCCGGGTGCGCCCGTCGCCGGGTGTTCCGTCCGGGTGTACGTGCAGGTACGCGAGATCGCCCCGGCGCAGCGCCACCAGGTGCCCGTACGCGCCCAGGTAGGGCTCCAGGTCGGTGACCGGTCGCCCGTCGCGGCTGACGCTCAGGGTGAGTGACGAGGTGCGGCCGGGCTGCGGCACGCCGGCCAGGGTGACGGTGTAGCCGTCGACCGTGGTGCTGGTGGCCGGGGCGGGCAGCGGCCGTTCGGTCAGCTCACCGGGGACGGTCACGTCCACCCCGAGGGTCAGCGCCTCGCCCCCGGTCGGCGTGAAGTCGGCGAACGCCCGCCACTGCCCCGGGCCGTCCAGCGGGGTGTCGACCCGCCAGGTGCCGTCCGGGGCGAGGTCGGGGTGCACGTGGCGGAAGCCGGACAGGTCCCGCCGGGCGACGATCAGGTGCATCCGCTTGTCGTGTGCCACGTCGTACCCGGTCACCGGGCGGCCGTCCGGCCCGCCGATCCGGAAGGCGAACTCACCGGCCGGAGCGGCGACCGGAACGAGCGTGTAGCCACGGTCGGAGACGAGCAGACCGCCGGGAGTCTGGTCGGTCACCTCGTCGTGCGCGGTGGGGCCCGAGCTGTGGGCGACGCCGCCGTCGGGCCGACTCTCGGCGACCGGGGCGGCCGGGTCGACCACCCGGCCGATCCCGTACGCCGCGCCGAAGACCGCCGCGAGACCGAGGGCGAACCCGCCCATTCTGGTCACCGTGTTCATCCCGGGCTTTCCGCTCACGCCTCGACGAGGTCGTAACCGGCCTCGTCGACCGCTGCCCGGACGGACTCCGCGTCCACGGGTTGCTCGCTGGTGACGGCGACCCGGCCGGTGGCGAGATCCACCTGCACGTCGCGCACCCCGGCGATGGCGCCCACCTCGGCGCTGACCGCGCTGACGCAGTGCCCGCAGGTCATGCCCCGCACCTGGAACGTCGTGTCGACCATCGAATCTCTCCCTTCGTCGTCTGCCAGCCTATACCCCCCAGGGGTAAGGCCGAGGCAGACTCGTGACCGGTCATGTACCGGTACCCGGTGGGGGTATCGGACACGAGGGACGTTACCATACCCCCCAGGGGTACGCTATCCTCGTCGCCATGACCGCACCCACGCCGATCCGCGGCTACACCGCCAGCAAGGACCAGCTGCTCGCGCGGCTCCGCCGCGTCGAGGGGCAGGTCCGGGGCATCGAGAAGATGGTCGACGACGACCGTTACTGCATCGACGTCCTCACCCAGATCTCCGCGATCCAGGCCGCGCTCGACAAGGTGGCCCTGGGCCTGCTCGACGGGCACGCCCGGCACTGCATGCACGAGGGGGCGGCCGAGGGCCGGGCCGACGAGATGGCCACCGAGATGATGGCGGCCGTCGGCCGACTCATGAAGCGCGGCTGAGCCGGTCAGTCGGGCTCCGCGTCGAGGCGTACCCGGCGGAGCAACTGGGCGTTGAGCGCCACCACGATGGTGGACGCCGACATCAGCACCGCCGCCACCGCCGGGCTCAACGCCACCCCGGCCCAGGCGAGCACCCCGGCCGCCAGGGGCAACGCCACCACGTTGTAGCCGGCGGCCCAGGCCAGGTTCTGCCGCATCTTGCGGTACGACGCCCGGGAGAGCCGGACCACGGCACCGACACCGCGCGGGTCGGACGACGCCAGCACCACCCCGGCGGACTCGATCGCCACGTCGGTCCCCGCCCCGATCGCGATGCCGACGTCGGAGCGGGCCAGCGCCGGCGCGTCGTTCACCCCGTCGCCGACCATCGCCACGGTCAGCCCTCGCCGCTGGAGCTCCGCGACCCGGCTGTCCTTCTCGGCCGGCAGCACCTCGGCGAAGACCTCGTCCACCCCCGACCGGAAGCCGAGATCGGCTGCCACCGACTCGGCCACCGACCGCGCGTCGCCGGTGATCATGGCGATGGTGCGGACGCCTTCGGCACGGAGCTCGGCGATGGCCTGCCGGGCCTCCGGACGCACCTCGTCGGTGAGCGCGAACGCCCCGAGCACGGTGCCCGGCAGCCGCACCAGGTACAGCACCACGGCCCCGCGCGCCGACCATCGGCCGGTCGCCGCCTTCAGGTCGTCCGGGAGCGCTCGGCCCAGATCCCGCAGCAACGCCGGGCCGCCCACCGCGTACTCCGTACCGTCGACGGTGGCCCGCACGCCGCGGCCCGGCAGCGACCGGAAGCCGGTGGCACGCGCTGGGCCGGCGGACCCGGCCGCCGTCACGATCGCCCGAGCCAGCGGATGCTCGCTGTCGGACTCGACGCCGGCGGCGATCCGCAGCGCTTCCTCCCGCTCCAGCCCCTGGGTCGTCACCAGGTCGCTCACCGCGTGCTCACCCCGGGTCAGCGTGCCGGTCTTGTCGAAGAGCACCGCGTCGACGGTCCGCATGCGCTCCAGCGCCAACCGGTCCTTGACCAGGATCCCGCGCCGCGCCGCCAGGGCGGTGGAGAGCGCCACGACCAGCGGGATGGCCAGGCCGAGCGCGTGCGGGCAGGCGATCACCAGGACGGTGACCGTACGGACCACCGCCTGGTCGGGCTCACCGAGCGCGGTCCAGACCGCCAGCGTCACCACGGCTGTGCCGGCGGCCACGTAGAACAGCGCGGCGGCGAACCGGTCGGCCAGCAGTTGGGCCTGCCCACCCGAGCGCTGCGCCTGCGCGACCATGCGCTGAATGCCGGCGAGCGCGGTCTCGTCACCCAGCGCCTCGACCCGGACCCGGATCGCCGAGTCGGTGGCGACCGTGCCGGCCACCACCCGCTCGCCCGTCGACCGGGCCACCGGCCGCGATTCACCGGTGATCATCGACTCGTCCAGTTCGGCGTCGCCATCGACGATCCGGCCGTCCGCCGGCACTCGACCCCCGGGCCGGACAAGCACCACGTCGCCCACCCGCAACGCGCCGACCGGCACCGGCTCGGCCTGCCCGTCCGCCGCCACGCGCTCGGCCTCGTCGGGCAGCAACGCGGCCAACGCCGCCAGCGCCCCCCGGGCCTGCCCGATGGCCTTCATCTCCTGCCAGTGCCCGAGCAGCATGATGGTGACCAGCGCGGCCAACTCCCACCAGAAGTCCAGGTCGAAGGCGCCCAGGCTGGTGGCCAACGACGCCGAGTACGCCACCGTGATCGCCATCGCGACCAGCAGCATCATTCCCGGCGCCCGGTCCCGGATCTCGCGCACCGCACCGACCAGGAACGGCCAGCCACCCCAGAGGAAAATCACCGATCCGAGCACCGGCCCGACCCAGGAGCGGCCCGGAACGTCCCACCGGAGCCCGAGCCCGTCCACCACCAGGTGGCTGGTCAGCACCACCGGCAGGGTGAGCACCAGGCAGACCCAGAACCGGCGGCGGAACATCGCCGGGTCGTGGCCGGCGTGCTTGTCGTGGCCAGCGTGCTTGTCCTGGCCGGCGTGCCTCTCCGGGCCGGCGTGCTGATCGTGGCCGGCCGGCGTCGCGTGCTGGCTCTGGTCGGCGGCCTGCTCAGGGGCGGGCTCGGACGCGGGCATGACTCCAACATGCCGCTCCGGGCGACGCCGCGCGGGCGGTTCGACCATCCGACACTCCGCCACGACCTGCGACACCCGGTCCGGCTGGCTAGCATTTCCGGCGATGGCCTACCGGACCCCACCGCCCAGTCGGGCACCGGCGCCGCCACGGCGCGGCGCCTCCGCCGACCGGCCGGTCCGACGGCTCACCCTGTGTGATCACCGGGTCGCCAGCCGGCAATCCGATGCGCCCGGCACCGCGTTCGACCGGCGGAGGTGAACCGACCGGCCCGTCGGCACGTACCCCGCACCGGATCGTTGGGAGTTCTCGCATTGGGTTCCGACCACAGCCGTACCGCTCCGCCCGTCCCACCCCGGGTCCGGCGGATCCTCGTCGCGACGGTGGTGCCACTCTTCGTGGCCACCGTCGTCGCCGCCGTGGTGCTCTGGCCACGGGACGGGGCGCCGCAGACCGGCGGCGGCACGGACGCGCCGCGCCACCACGGCACGGTCACCCGGGTGGTGACCGAACCCTGCCCACCGTCGGCCAACCCGGCGGGCACGCCGGCCATCGGGCCGTGCGGGACCGTGGACGTACGGATCGAGGACGGGCCGAGCGCCGGCCAGCAGGTGCAGACGCCCGTCCCCGCCGGGCCCGGCGCTCCGCGGATCGAGGTCGGCGACGACGTCGTCCTGGTCGAGCTGACCGACCCGACCGATCCCGCCACCAGCAGCTGGAACATCGCCGAGCATCAGCGCGGAAAGCCGCTGGTATGGCTCGCGGTGGTCTTCGCCGCCGCGATCGTCGCGTTCGGCCGGTGGCGGGGCCTGGCCGCGCTGGCAGGGCTGGCCGCCAGCTTCGCCATCCTGCTCACCTTCGTGTTGCCGGGCATCAGCGCCGGCCGGTCACCGCTGCTGGTGGCGGTGGTCGGCGCAGCCCTGATCATGTTCGTGGTGCTCTACCTGACACACGGGGTGACCGCGCAGACCTCGGTCGCGGTGCTCGGCACCCTGGGCAGCCTGGTGCTCACCGGCGTGCTCGCGACCATCGCCACCGCCGCCACCCACCTGACCGGCTTCGGCAGCGAGGACGCCACCACGCTGTCGATGTTCCAGGCCGATGTCGATCTGCGTGGCCTGCTGCTCGCCGGGATCATCATCGGCTCACTCGGGGTGCTCGACGACGTGACCGTCACCCAGGCCGCCACCGTCACCGAGCTGGCGAACGCCAACCCCGGCCTGAGCCGGCTGCAGCTCTACCGGGCGGCCACCCGGGTCGGCCGGGCGCACATCGCCTCCACGGTCAACACCATCGTCCTGGCGTACGCGGGCGCCTCACTTCCGCTGCTGCTTCTGCTCACCGCCGACACCCGCCCCCTCGGGCAGATCCTGACCAGCGAGTTCCTCGCCCAGGAGATCGTCCGCAGCGCGGTCGCCACGCTCGGCCTGATCGCCGCCGTACCCCTCACCACCGGGCTCGCCGCCGTGGTGACCGCGGCCGGGTCGACGCCGGCGCAGGACGCGGCCGCCGACGTCCTGACGCCGCGCCCCCGTCCGGACCGGACGGAGGCGTTGGCCGCCCTCAGCTCCCCGCCAGCGGGTCGGTCCGACGGGCCCGACCCGGAGCGGAGCGCACCCCCATCCACCGCCACCACCGGGTGGCCAGAGCCGAACAGGAGCACGGATACGGCATGGTGACACTCCTCAGCGTGACCGGATCGGGCCTACGCCCTGAGAACCGCGTCACTGGTCACTCAACGCCATGGCGAAATGACGCTTTTAGTCGGCATCAGGACGTAGCTCAGGCGGTGGACTCTCGGGTAACCTCGCTGCCGGTCACCGACGAAGGCGCGCAGCGGCGCCTGCGGTGCCACCGCCCAATCGCCAACCGGCGAGCCGGGGACCCAGGTACGTGGGGTGAATCCGCGACAGCGGTAGGGGCCACTTCCGCCCCGAACCCGTCAGCTAACCCGGTCGGCGGTCGACGGAAGGGAACATTGTGACGGCACCCCTACGCCGCTGGTTGACACCCGTGGTGGCCGTGCTCGCTGCGCTGACCGTGTTCGCCGGGCCCCTCCCGGCCCACGCCGCCCCGACGACCCCCACACCGTCCGGGCACGAAGAGGAAGACGAACCCAAGCTCCTCAACGACGTCATCGAGCAGACCAACCGGGACTACGTGGCGGCCAAGTCCAAGCTGGACAAGTCCAAGAAGCGGCAGCTTGAGCTGGCGTTGCAGGTCGAGCGGGCGAAGGCCGACCTGGAGGCGCTGGCCCCGCAGGTCGGGCAGATCGCCGCCCAGTCGTACCGGACCGGGCGGATCGGCGCGATCGCGATGCTGCTGGAGAGCGACGCCCCGGACTCGTTCGTCCGACGGGCCGCGGCGCTCGACGAGATGAACATGGTCAACGAGAAGAAGCTCGCCGAGGTCAACACGGTCAAGACCCGCGCCGAGCAGGCCAAGCTGGCCCTCGACGCGGAGGTCCGCGAGCAGCAGAAGCAGACCGCCCTGATGGCGAAGGACAAGCGCGACGCGGACAAGGCGCTCGCGCTGGTCGGCGGTCAGGGTTTCACCGGCGGTCTGGTCGACGCCGTCTCGCCGGTCGCCCGGATCGGCCCGGGTCGCACCGCCGACGGCGACTGGAAGGCCGAGTCATGCAGCGAGGACGACCCCACCACCTCCGGTTGTGTCACGCCGCGCACCCTGCACGCGTACAAGGAGGTCAAGCGGGCCGGGTTCAACCGGTTCGTCGGCTGCCACCGCAACGGTGGCCCGTTCGAGCACCCGAAGGGCCGCGCCTGTGACTGGTCGTTGCAGAAGAGCGGCTTCAGCCCGTGGCACAACAACGACACCCGCATGTACGGCAACAACGTCGCCGCGTTCCTCATCCGCAACGCCGACCGCCTCGGCATCTACTACGTGATCTGGAACCGGCAGATCTGGTTCCCGGCGACCGGCTGGAAGTCGTACAGCGGACCGTCGAACCACACCGACCACGTGCACATGTCGCTGCTCTGACCCGGTGCCAAGAAGTCGAGGGCCGTCCCGCATCAGGCGGGGCGGCCCTCGTCGCGTCAGGCGGCGGAAGTTGCCGGGGCGGTCCGCGTCAGGCGGCGGCGGAAGCTGCCGGGTCGTCCGAGGCGCCGGGCGCGTCGAACGTCGCGGCACCCGCCGGTGCGGGGGTAACCGCGCGCACCACACCGGCGGCGAGCCGGTACGACATGCCCACCACCGCACACCGCCCCTGTGCCACCTCGTCGGCCAGCACGGGCGACTGCCCGAGCAGCGTCTCGACGGTCTGCGCGATGTGGATGTCGACGATGCCGTCGACGTCGTCCACGCCCTCGGCGGTGGCACGTCGCAGGCTGGGCAGCACCGCGTCGACCACCGCGGGCAGGTGTCCCGGCGGCGCGACGCCGGTGGCGGCCGCCTCACGGGCGGCCTGCACCGCACCGCACGAGTCGTGGCCGAGGACCACCACCAGTGGAGTGCCGAGCACCGTCACCGCGTACTCCACGCTGCCCAGCACCTCCGGGCCCGCGGTGTGTCCGGCCGTACGGACCACGAAGAGGTCGCCCAGCCCCCGGTCGAAGATGATCTCAGCCGCCAGGCGGGAGTCGGAGCAGCCCACGATCACCGCGAACGGGTGCTGCCCGTCGGCCACGGCGGCCCGGTGCCCGGCGTCCTGGTTGGGGTGGCGCGGCGCCCCGCTGACGAAGCGCCGGTTGCCCGCGGCCAGCTCGGCGTACGCTCGGGCCGGCTCGGTCGGCGTCGGCGCTCGATCGGCAGCCCGCTGCGGGCCCGGCTGCCCGCCAGGCGTACCGGAACGGCTCATCCCCGCACCTCGTCTCCACGCGTTTGACCTGCTCAAGAGGCTTTTCAGTCGGGCCGGCGGTGGGCGCTGGCTCGGGCTCCACGGTCACACGCACCGCAAGATGCGTCAAGATATGCGTGATTTAGATTTCATACGTTGACCCCCGAACCGGCCCTCCGGCCGTTGGGACCGGGCCCGTCCGTCGGCACCTGGCCCGACCCTCCGGCGGGCACGGAGGTGGGGCGGACAACCGGAGAGGCGGCTCCACCATGACGAGCGCGGCGACGGCCGGAGGCGGCCGGAACTGGACGTTCCTCACCAACCACGGGCATGTGCTGCTGGCCATCGCCCGCGATCCCACCGCGCGACTGCGCGACGTGGCGGCCGAGGTGGGCGTCACCGAACGGGCCGCCCAGGCCATCGTCGCCGACCTGGAGGCCGGTGGTTACCTGCACCGCACCCGGGTGGGGCGTCGCAACGAGTACACCCTGAACCCCGCCGGCCGGTTCCGGCACCCCGCCGAGGCCGACCGCCAGGTCGGCGACCTGCTCGCGCTGTTCGCCGAAGCACCCGCAGAAGATGTCACGTCCCGGCCTTGACCGTCGTCGGTGCACGCCGGCCTGGAGCGGCGACCCGCTACCCGCCCGGACCGGCGTCGCCGCACGCCGGCCTGGAGCGGCGACCCGCTACCCGCCCGGACCGGCGTCGTCGCGCCCGCCGCTGAGCGACGTCATCGTTCCCGCCCGGAACGGCGTCGCCGGGCCGCTGCCCGACGCGGTGCAGCGGTAATCTCTGCGGGTGCGCGAATGCCTGCCGCCGAGCGCGACCGAGCCGTCCCGCCGTGCCGTCCGAGCTGTCCTCAGTGGAACGCTGGCGGCCCTGCTCGGCGCCGCCCTGGTGGTCCCCTCCTCCCCGGCGGTCGCGGCACCGCCCACCTGCGGCCCGGCCGGCGAGGACGGTCTGGTGCAGATGCCGTGGGCGCTGCGAAGGGTGGATCCGGCCTCGGCGTGGCCGCTGTCCCGGGGTGCCGGGGTGACGGTCGCGGTCATCGACTCCGGGGTCTCCGCCATCCACCCGGCCCTGAAGGGTCAGGTGCTCGAGGGCCGCGACTTCAACAACCTGCCGGCCAACCGGGGGCAGT
Organism: Micromonospora sp. NPDC005194; assembly: GCF_040608335.1. NCBI lineage: Bacteria > Bacillati > Actinomycetota > Actinomycetes > Micromonosporales > Micromonosporaceae > Micromonospora > Micromonospora sp. NPDC005194. The sequence goes on from NZ_JBEXIA010000017.1 coordinate 79,140, forward strand.
GTGACCTGGCCGGTCACGGCACGATGGTCGCCGGCATCATCGCCGGCAAGGACGGCACCGGGGTGCCGTTCAGCGGTATCGCCCCGGCGGCGCGCATCCTGCCCATCCGGGTCCTGCCGGACGCCAAGGGCACCAACGACGAGGGGCTGCCCGGGCAGATCGCCGCAGCCATCGACTGGGCGGTCGACAACGGCGCCGACGTGATCAACCTGTCCCTGGTGACCCTGCCCCGCCCCGAACTGGCACAGGCCGTCGAACGCGCCCTCGCCAAGCGGGTGGTGCTGGTCGCCGCCGCCGGCAACCGGCAGGAGACCCAGGAGGACAGGCCCGCCTACCCGGCGGCGTACCCCGGGGTGATCGCCGTCGGCGGCGTGGACGAGCAGGGCGGGCACGTGGGCACCTCGGTCAGCGGCACCTTCGTCGACGTCGCCGCGCCGGGACTGAACATCATCGGCCCGGCACCGGGTGGATCCGGCTACCGCGCCGAGCCGACGGGTGGCACCAGCTTCGCGGCCGCGTACGTCTCGGGGGTGGCCGCGCTGGTGCGGGCCGCCTACCCGGATCTCACTCCGGAGCAGGTCGCCGACCGGTTGGAGCGGACGGCGGACAACCCGCCGCAGGGGCGCAACGCCGAGGTCGGCTACGGCGTGGTCAACCCGTACCGGGCGGTGTCGAGCCTGCTGGGCACCCGCACCAACCCGCCGGTCGACGCGCTTGCCGCACCCGCCCCGGCGGCCGACCCGCTGAGCTGGCAGCGCACCGTCGCGATCTGGGCCGCCGCGGTGGGAGCTCTACTCGCCGTACTGCTGCTGATCACGCGACCGATCGTGGCGCGCGGCCGCCGGCGCGGCTGGCGGCCGGGCCGACGTACCGACGAACCGGTCACCGGCTGAGCGGCCGGCACAGCCCTCGGGACGGTTGGTCCGTGGGACACGTCACGGCGCTGCTGCGGTCGACCGCAGCAGCGCCGTGACGCGGAAAGCTCAGCGCAGGATGCCGGAGGTGCCACCGCTGTCGGCGCCCCACACGTCCTCGTCCTCCTCCAACCAGGTGTTGCGGGCGGTGTCCTCCTCGCCGTAGCCGGCACCGCCGCCCGTCCCGGCCACGCCACCGGCGCCGCGAGCACCCGCGCCCCGACCACCGGCCCCCGCCGCGCCACGCCCGGCGCCGCCCCGACCGGCGCCGGCACCGCCGCCACCGGCGACGCCACCCATACCGGGTGCCATGCCGCCGCCCAGCTTGCCGCCCGCGCCGAGTCGGCCACCGGCGCCCCGGCCACCGCCACGACCGGCACCCGCCGCGCCGCCGCCCATCATCGGGCCCATGCCCGGCGAGACCGCCCGGCCGAGCGCGCCGCCGCCCGCGAGGGCACCGGCGCCGCCCAGGCCGCCACCGCCGCTGCCGAGCCCGCTGGACGAGCCCAGGCCACCCGAGCCCAGGCCGCCTCCGAGACCGGAGCCGAGACCGGGCGAACCGCCACCACCCGCACCCGCGAGGCCACTGCTGAACTCGTCGTCCGCACCGCCGACGCCCGGGACGCCACCGGTGCTCGGGTAGGTGCCCGTGCCGGAGTCGTACCCGCCCGAGAGGTCGGGATGGGCACCGGACCCGCTGGGCAGGTTGCCCGTGCCCGGCATGTCGGTGGCGCCGATCGAGGGCGTGGCCCCCAGGCCGCCGGTGGACGGGCCGCCGCCGAGCTTCGGCACGCCACCGCCACCGCCACCACCGCCACCACCGGTGCCCAGATCGGGAATCTCGGTCGTCGGGCTCTGTGTGGTGGGGGGGCCGGCATCGCCCGGAGTGCCGGGCGCGATGGCCTGGTAGTCACCGCTCACCTGCTCGTAGACCCGGGCCGCGTCCTCCGACTGGTCGTTGATCCAGTCGGCGATCGCGGTCACCGGGTCGAACCAGCCCAGGAAGTCCGGCGAGACCTTCGCTTCGAAGAAGCCGACCCCGAGGGTCAGCTTGGCGTTACGCGCCTCCAACACGTCGTTGACGCAGGTCGTTGGGACCGGGAAGTCCCGCTGGGCCGCGGTGAGCTTGTCGGCGGCGGTCTTGAGCGACTGGACGATGCCGGTGCCCTTCTCCGCGTCCGCCACGATCTGCCCGGTGTCCTTGGAGATCTGCTCGATGTGACCCTTGAACGCCTCGTACGCCGGACCCTTCCAGGTCGTACCCAGGTCCTTGATGTTGGTGTCGAGGCTCTGCTTGACGTTGTTGAGATTCTTGATCAGCTGTTCCCAGCCGAGGGCGGCGCTCTCCACGTCACCCGGCCGGCCGTCGATGACGACCTTCTGGCACATCTCTTCCCAGCTCAGGCCCATCTGCCGTCCTCCCCCGTCCTAGCGTCCGTCGCCATTGCCGGCCACGTCGCCGAAGACACGCTGCATGTCGGCGGCGGACATCCTGTTCTGCTCCTCCGCCGTCTCGTAGTTCTGCTTGACCTGGCGCAGCGCCTCCGCCGCGTCGTACAGGCTCTGCGAGAGCTTGCGGACACCGGACTCGGTGCCCTGGTAGAGCCCCTGGTGCTTGGCTGCCAACCGGGCCGCCCAGTCGAACCCCCCGAGCGGGCTCGGCTGGCCGCCCGCCCCACCCGCCACGCCGCTGGCCGCGCCCCCCATCAGGTCCTGGATGTCGACCATGTCGTAGGAGAGCTTGTTCAGGTAGGCGGCGTGGGTCTCCAGCCAGGTGATGGCCGAGTCCAGGCTGGTCGCGTCCCACTCGGTCTTGACGCCTGCCTCACCGGGCGCGGTGACCAGGCCCTTCGGCGTCGCGGCGTGGTCGACGTTGTCCATCTCCAGGCCGGTCAGGGCGAGGCCCGACGTCGGCATCCCGCCCACCGGGATCGGGATGTAGAGGTCGTCGTTCACGTACCGTGCCGGCTGGGTGGTCCTGTCGTCCGTCATCGGTCCCCTCCCCGAAACCCTGACTGGTGGTCTGCGTTCACTGCTGCTGTGGGCCGTTCGGCGGCGGGCCCGAGCCCGGCCAGCCGGGCGCGCCCGGCGCCGGAGCGGTCGGCGCGGGCGGATGACCCGGCGCGGGATGGCCGGGCGGCGGGTATCCCTGCCCGGGCTGGCCCGGTGGCGGACCGTACCCGGGGACGGGCTGCGGCGGCGGGCCGTAGGCCGGTGGCGGCTGGGCGGGCCAGCCGGGTGGCGGCACGCCGGGTGCGCCGGGGTACGGGCCGACGGCGGCCGGCGGTGCGCGCCGCTTGCGGCGTCGCAGCACCACCAGCAGCACGATCAGCCCGATGATCGGCACGCCGAGGCAGAGTCCCACCTGGACGATCGCGCCGGCCTTGTTCGAGACGCCGAACTCGACCGCCGGTCCGTCGTCGTCGTTGCCGGGCCGGGCGGCCCCGCCGGAGCGGGTCGGACCGGCCGCCGCGCCCTCCAACAGCGGGTTCGCCGTCACGGCCGGCACCGATCGGGTCAGGGCGGCTATCGGGTCGACTCGGCCGAAGCCGAACTGCGGGTCCCGGCCGGCCGGACCGGCATCGCGGGCGGTCTCGATCAGACGGCTGATGACGTTGGGCGCATCGAGCTTCGGGTACTTCGAGCGCATCAGCGCCACCACACCGGACATGATGGCGGCCGCCGAACTGGTGCCGCTGGCCAGCGTGTAGCCGTTCGGCGAGACCGCCTTGGGCGCCGGGGCGATGATGCTCTCCATCGGACTCGCGATCACGATCTCCGGGCCCTGCACCGAGCCGGCGAAGAACCCGCCGCGCTTGTCGAACCCGGAGACGGCAATGACGCCCGGGATGTTGGCGGGTGAGGTGACCTGTCGGTCGCCCTGCTCGATGTTGCCCGCCGAGGCGACCACCACGGCGTCCTTGCTCAGCGCGTAGTTGATGGCGTCCACCAGCTCCGGCTGAGCCGTCCCCTCGTCGCCGAGCGAGAGGTTGATGACGTCAGCGCCGTTGTCCGCAGCCCAACGGATTCCCAGGACCACGTCCTGGTTATCGAAATTGGCGCCCATCGAGACCGGGAGAATCTTCGCGGCCGGGGCGATGCCCAACTCGTGCATCTCGCCACCGCCGCGTCCCGCGACGATGCCGGCCATCGAGGTGCCGTGCCCCTTCACCTTGTCGTCGTCACGCCGGCCGTCCGGGGCGGCCGTGGCGTTGGTGCCGTGCCCCGCGAGCACCTGCCCGCGCAGGTCCGGATGACTGGCCTCGACCCCGGTGTCGACGACGGCGACCACGACACCCGCGCCCTTGGTGATCTTGTGCGCGGCAGGGATCTTGAGGTAGTCCAGGTACCACTGAAGGCCACGGACCGTGTCAGCGGCCCGAGCCGGCGCCGGCGCGACTGTCACCGCGGGGGCCAGCGCGGCGCACAGCGCCAGCGCGGCCGCGCCCACGGCCCGTGTCGATCGGAAAGGCTTCCCCGTACGCATCGCTCTCCCGTATCTCACCGACGCCAACACGATGCGGCTCCGGCCCGGTCGAGCCGGACCGGAGCCGCATCGGTGATTGTGTCAGCCCCACACCTTGGAGTTGCTCATCTCGGTGGAGACGTAGTTCTCGCGGGCGATGCCGACGGCACCACCGATCTCGTTCAGGATCCGGTTGATGTCCCGGACCGACGAGTCCCACTTCGCCTGGTGCTGCTCGTAGGCGGTGCGGTCCTCGCCCTCCCACTGCAGCTTGGACAGCATCGACCGCAGCGTGTCCAGCTTCTCGTCGATGGTCTTCGAGATGGCCTGCATCTGCTGGTTGCTGCTCTCGAGGACCGCGTAGTCAACCTTGATCGTCACGACTTCCTCCTCTGCTGGCTACGGATCACGGGTTGAGCGCAGAGTGGAACTTGTCCAGCATCTGCTGCTGCTCCTCGTCGTTGACCTGGTGCGTCGTACCCGACTTGTCGAGCAGGTCCGCGATGTTGTCCATCGCGGTCAGCAGGCCCACCGTGTCCTCGTTCCAGCGAGCCATGAGCGACTGGAACCCCGTGGACGCCTGACCCTTCCACGCCATGGCCAGGTCGTCGACTACGTTCCACAGCTTCTTCAGCTCGCCGTCGACCTCGCTGCGCGTGGACCGCACGTCACTCGCGGCGGTATGCAGAGTCGCAGCTTCGACCTCGAACGCCATGCTTCACACCCTTCCGTCATGTTGTGGCGGCGGCTTTGCCGCGCCCCTCCCCCGCGGCAAGGCAGCAACACCCCACCGACGGACACTCCACCTGAGACCGTAGCGGAATCTGTCCAGCCATCGCAGCCCTGACCGGCCGCGTTCCATGGATGGCGGTGAATCGCGTCGTTTGTGCGGCCCGTTCGGACGGGAATCCGACCCGAACGGCCCCGCGACCACGCATGGTCACCCGCCGATTCCGGACCGCCGGCTCAGCGAGCCCCGTGACGGCTCGGTCAGGCTGGCTCGGACCAGGCGGTCTGGATCAACTGCTGGCCGTCGCGTCGGCGGACGAGCGTGCCCCGGCCGGGTGGCTGCGGGCTCGGACGCAGCGTGCCGAAGACGGTGCCCTCCTCCCGGTTGCCGGACATCAGCAGGCCGGGCGAGTCCAGCTCGCGGAGCCGTTGCAGCACGGGCTCGTAGAGCGCCCGGGACACCCCGCCGACCCGACGCGTGACGATCAGGTGCAGACCGATGTCACGGGCCTGCGGCAGCAGCTCGTGCAGGGCACTCAGCGGGTTGCTGCCACCGGAGGCCACCAGGTCGTAGTCGTCCACCAGGATGTAGAGGTCCGGGCCCTTCCACCAGCTGCGGTCCCGCAGTTGGGCGGTGGTCACGTCCGGGCCGGGCAGCCGGTTGGACAGCGCGCTGCGGATCGAGCCGAGCCCCTGCGCGAACGCCTGGTTGGACGGCGCGTAGTCGAGCAGGTGATCGCCCTCCACCGCGCCGAGCAGCCCACGCCGGTAGTCGGCGATCACCAGCCGCGCCTGGGCCGGCGTGTACCGCTCGGTGATGCCCCGGGCGATCAGCCGCAGCAGGTTGGTCTTGCCGCACTCGGCGTCGCCGAAGACGGTCAGGTGCGGCTCGTTGGCCAGGTCCAGGTAGACCGGCGCGAGCGCCGACTCGTTGACGCCGATCGGCAGACCGGGGGCCGACCGGTCGATGATCCGGGCCAGCTCGGACACCGGCAGCCGGCGCGGCAGCAGCCGCACCTTCGGCGCCGGACGCCCCGGCCAGTTCGCCGCCACGTGCCCGGCGAGCGCGACCGACGCCTCGCTCAGATCCTCGATGTCGCGCCGACCGTCGATCCGCGAGATCGCGGTGAGGAAGTGCAGCTTGTCCCGGGTCAGGCCGCGACCGGGCGACTTCTCCGGCACGTTCATCGCCGAGCGCCTGTCGATCTCGGACTCCGCCGCGTCGCCCAGGCGCAACTCCAGCTTGGTGCCGAGCAGATCGCGCATGTTGATCCGGATCTCCGCCCAGCGCACCGCAGTGAGCACCACGTGCACCCCGAAGCCGAGACCCCGGTTGGCGAGCGTCGTGATGGTCTGCTCCAGCTCCTCGTAATCCTGGCGCAGGGTGTTCCAGCCGTCCACCACCAGGAACACGTCGCCGAACGGGTCGTCGGCGAACTCGCCGGCCGCCCGGCGACGGCGGTAGCTCGCCACCGAGTCGATGCCGTACTGGGCGAAGCGCATCTCCCGCTCGTCCAGCACCGCGACCACCTCGGCCACCGTGCGCCGCACCGCCTCGACGTCGCGCCGGCCGGCCACCCCGGCCATGTGCGGCAGGCGCTCCAGGCTGCGCAGCGCGCCACCGCCGAAGTCCAGGCAGAAGAACTGCACCTCGCGCGGCGTGTGGGTGAGCGCCAGCGAGGCCAGCAGCGACCGCAGCATGGTGCTCTTGCCGCTGAGCGAACCGCCGACGATGACGACGTTGCCGCCCGCTCCGGCCAGCTCGACCATCATCGGGTCGCGGCGCTGCTCGTACGGGCGGTCCACCACGCCCACCGGCACGGTGAGGCGACCCCGGCCCGGCCAGGACGCCGTGCACAACCCGTAGGTCGGGTCGACGGCCAGCGGACCGAGCAGCTCGCCCAGGCCCGGCGGTTCCGCCAGCGGCGGCAGCCACACCTGGTGCGCGGGGCGGCCCCGACCCTTGAGCTGGTCGATCAGGACGTCCAGCATCGCGACGGCCTTGCCGTCGGCCGGCTGCTCCGGCTCCGGCATGGCGTCCACCGACACCTGCGTGGCCTGCGCCGGAATGAAGCTGACGCCGTACGGCACGATCCGGCGCTGCACCAGGGCCTGCGACGCGGAGGCCTGCTGGCCGGGCGCCCGGTACGGCCCCGAGACGTACGCGGCCCGGAACCGCAGCATGGTGCTGGTGTCCGTCTTGAGGTAGCCGTGCCCGGGCGCGTTCGGCAGCTCGTAGGCGTCCGGCACGCCGAGCACGATCCGGCTCTCCACCGCCGAGAAGGTCCGCAGACCGATCCGGTACGACAGGTGGGTGTCCAGACCGCGCAGCTTGCCCTCCTCCAGGCGCTGCGAGGCCAGCAACAGGTGCACACCGAGCGACCGACCCAGCCGGCCGATCATCACGAACAGGTCGATGAAGTCCGGCTTCGCCGCCAGCAACTCGCTGAACTCGTCACAAATGATCAACAAGCTCGGCATCGGCGCCAACGGCTCACCGGCCGCCCGGGCCTTCTCGTACTCGAACCGGGACACGTAGTTGCCCGCCGCGCGCAGCAGCTCCTGCCGGCGCACCATCTCACCGGCCAGCGCGTCGCGCATCCGGTCGACCAACGGCAGCTCGTCGGCCAGGTTGGTGATCACCGCGCTGGTGTGCGGCAACGCCTCCAACGAGGCGAACGTGGCGCCGCCCTTGAAGTCCACCAGGACGAAGTTCAGCTCCTCCGACGAGTGGGTCACCGCCAGGGCGGCCACCACCGTACGGAGCAGCTCGCTCTTGCCCGAGCCGGTCGCGCCGATGACCAGGCCGTGTGGGCCCATACCCTCGTGCGCCGACTCCTTGAAGTCGAGTTCGACGACGTTGCCGTCCGGGCCGACGCCGAGCGGGATGCGCAGCCGGTCCCGGTGACCGCGCGGCCGCCAGGTCTGGTGCACGTCCACGGCGGCGGCGTCACCGACGCCGAGCAGGTCGGGCAGCTCCGTGCTGCGGGCCAGCGGCTCCTCGTTGCTGGTCTGCTGCTGCGACAGCCGGTACGGCGCGATCTGCCGGGCCAGCCCCTCGGCGGCCTCGGCGGTGAGCCGGTCGGGTCGTCCGAGCCGCGACGACGAGCTGCCCCGGATCAGGTCGAGGGTGGTGCCGTCGCCCACGTCCAGGCAGAGCAGCCAGCGGCCGACGTCGCGCGGCACCGTCCCGGAGAGGTCGATCAGAGTGACGCCGAGCAGCCCCTGGCCCACCAGCTGGCAGGTCGGGGAGATCTCGCCACCGTCGACCACCACGACCACGTGTGGCGCGGTGGTCAGCGGCTTGGCCTCGGCGGCGAACCGGGGTCGCCCGGCCAGCTCGGCCGCGAGAGACGCCTCGGCCTCGGCCAGGCTGGCGAAGACCAGCCGGCGCGCGCCGGCCGCGTCCGTCCGGCCGCTGTGGTGGGCGTGGGGAAGCCACTTCACCCAGTTCCAGGCCAACTGCCGGTCGGGCGCGGCGACCACGGCGACGACCAGGTCGTCCGGGGCGTGGAACGTCGCCAGTTGGCCCAGGGCCGCCCGGGTCAGATCGAGCACGGGCTCCCGGTCGCCGCGCAGCACCACCCGGCTGAACGCGCGCACCGACAGCGCGGTCGGCAGGCCGGGCACAGTGGAGTGTGCGCGGACGAACCGACGCAGCGCGATGGCGCTCATCGGCTCCAGGTCCTCGACCGGCTTGGTCTCCGGGGGGACGATTTCCACGGCCAGCCGCTGCGGGCCGAGCGCGATCCTGGTCTCACCGAAGTCGGGCTCGGTGATCCGCCGCTCCCACAGCCGGCGGGACGCCGCGATCGACCAGAGCGCGTCGGGCTCCGGGTGCCGCCAGTTCATCGCGTCCCGCTGCTGGGCCGCCGCCCGCCGGGTGCGCTTGCGCATCTGTGCCAGGTAACGCATGTAGTCGCGGCGGTCCGCGTTCAGCTCGGCCTTGTCGTTGCCACCGTTGCTGAGCGAGCCGATGGCCATGCCGAGCATCGAGACGCCGAACAGGCCACCCGCGACGTACGTCATCATGCCGCCGCCCCGGCCGGCGTAGAGGAACGCCATCGCACCGACACCGCAGACCATCGGCAGGATCATGAGCAGCTGCCCCATCCCGCGGGGCGTCGGCTCGGGCAGCTCGGGCGGGGACTCCAGCAGCACCTCACCGCGCGGCAAGGCCGGCCCCGGCTGGCGCGGAGGTCGGCGGAACACGACCGTGCTCACGGCTGTCTCCTCCCCAGAAGCGGCCCTGCTGTCGTGCCGGCGCGGCCCGAAGCCCGCGGGTGGGCACTGTACGTGCCCGTCATCGTAGGTAATCTCCCGTGGGCGCGGTGCACCCGCACCGCGGGACCCCGGCCCGCCGATCGTAGATGGACACCAGGAGGCCACTGTGGCGACGAAGACGGCGACCGGTGGTCTGAGCCGGATCACCATTGTGGCCCCCCGTACCCGGATTGATCTGGCCCTGCCGTCGGACGTGCCGATGGCGGACCTTCTGCCCACCCTGCTGCGCTACGCCGGGGAGGACCTGGCCGACGACGGGGTGCGGCACGGCGGCTGGGCGCTGTCCCGCCTGGGTGGCGCACCTCTGGAGGGTGGTCGTACCGCCGCGCAGCTCGGTGTCCGCGACGGCGAGGTGTTGTACTTCAACCCCCGTTCCGCCTCCGCGCCGGAGGTCGTATTCGACGACGTGGTGGACGCGGTCGCCACCGCGACCACCCGGCGGCCGGGCTCCTGGCAGGTCGGGGCGAGCCGATCGTTCGCTGTGCTGTTCGCCGCTGCGGCGTTCGGCGGCGGCGCCCTGGCCGCCCTGTTCACCGGCCCTCCCCACCTGCCCGGCGCGCTGGCCGCCCTGCTGGTCGCGGTGGCGCTGCTGGTCGGCGCTGCGGTGCTCGCCCGGGCCGCGGGTGACAGCGGGACGGGCTCGGTGCTGGCGATGGTCGGGCTGGTGCACGCGGGCACCGGTGGCCTGCTGTTGCTCGCCGGTGACCGGAAGCTGACCGAGCTGGCCAGTCCGCACGTCCTGCTCGCGGCCACCGCCGTGGTGGTCGCCGGGGCGGTGGCCGTGCTGGCCGTCGGTGACCGGTACCCTCTCTTCTTCGCCGCGATCGGGGTGGGCGCGGGGACGGGTCTGGGGGCGCTGCTCTGCCTGGCCCTCCGCAGCGACGCCGCGGCCGGGGCCGCGGTGGTGGCGGCGGTCGCGTTCGGCGTGGTGCCGGCGCTGCCGATGGTGGCCTACCGGCTGGCCCGGCTGCCGGTGCCGTCGATCCCGACCGGCCCGGACGACCTGAAGACCGACAGCGAGTCGGTGGACGGGCGGCAGGTGCTCGAACGGAGCGATCGGGCCGACCAGTTCCTCACCGGTCTGCTGTGGACGGTCTCGCTGCTGGTGCTCGGCGCGCAGCTCGTGCTGGCCCTGGACGGCCGCCTGCCGGCGGTGCTGCTCTGCCTGGTGCTGGCCCTGCTGTCGTTGCTGCGGGCGCGTCCGCTCCTGGGTCGAGCCCAGCGCGTTCCGGTGCTGCTCGCCGGCACCGTCGGACTGGGCCTGGCCGCCGCGGCGACCTTCGCCGGTGGATCGCTTCCGGTCCGGCTCGGTCTGATCCTCGGTGGCCTGCTGCTGGCTGCCGTGGTCAGCCTGATCTACGGCCTGACCGTCGTCGGCAAGCGCATCTCGCCGGTGTGGGGCCGGTTGCTCGACATCGTCGAGATCATGCTGATCATCGCGCTGGTGCCGCTCGCCGTCTGGGTCTGCGGCCTGTACGGCTGGATCGTCAACCTGCGGCCCTGACCGGGGAGGCTCCAGCGCGCCGTCAGCGGGGTTGCCGACGACCGGCGCCGCCCAGCGCCGACGCGACCGGCGCGCTGGCGTAGACGCCCGGGCCGTGCTGCCCGTCCATCGGCCGGGCCGGCGTGCCGGCGCGGTGCGCGACGTCCCGGACGACCTTGACCAGCGCCTCGACGTGGTTGTCCACGGCCGCGACCCGGAGCAGCGGTGCCGCCATGCGCCCGTCGGGCGACACCGCCGCGGCCACCGTGTGCGAGGGGGCCGACGTGGCGGTGATCGCGTCCACCAGCGGGCCCAGCGGCGCGTCCGGGCGGCCCCGCAGGGTCAGGCAGCGGTGCGTCCAGCCGCCGCCGCGCAGCCCCCGCCAGCTCTCCGTCGGCGGCTCCGGCACCAGGTCCAGCCCGGCGGCCGACACCACGGCGGCGCGCAGCTCGTCGCGACCCAGCGGCCGGTGGGCCAACCCGGCCGCCGTCAGCGCCTTGCCCAACCGGCCGATTCCGGCGGCCAGCGTCCGGTGGACGCCGGGCAGCCCGCCGCCCCGGCTCACCGTCTCGACCCGCGCATCGTGAACCGTGAGCCGCAGCGCCACCCAGACGGTCCGGTGCGCCGCCGGCGGGGCACCGGGGGCCGGATACCAGACCAGGGTGTGCGCGACCACCTGGGCCCTGGACACCGGGGCCGAGAAGTCGGCGAGGACCCGCAACGCGCGGTCCACGGTCGCCGCGTCCACCGAGCCGACCGCGGCGCCGGTGACCGGTTGCAGCGCGACCGCGGCGAACCAGCCCTGCTCGTCCTGCCCGATGCCGAGCCGGGTGCCCCGGTCGGTCAACTCGATGACGCCCAGCTCGGGTGCGAGCGCGGCCAGCCGGGGGTCCACGGCGGTCCCGCCGGCCAGCGCGGCCGCCGCCCGTTCGCGGCGGTGGCGGAGCCGGCGACGCAGCAGCAGGTCGTCGAACCACCAGCGACCGCCACGGCGGGCGAACGCGGCCACCACGACAGCGACCGCCAGGGCGGCGACCGTGGCGAGCAGCCAGCTCGGCCCGGCCGTCGCGGCCCAGACGGCGAGGGCACACACCTCGAGTACGACGAGCTGGCCGACCAGCACCGGACCGATGCGACCCCGACCCGGCCGATCGGCCGCCGGGGTGGCCCGTACCGGGACGTCGGACGGCCTCGCGACCGCATCCGCGGGTGGCGCCTGAACCTGCGTCATCGCTGACTGTCCCTCCTGGACGGTACGACTCTGCGCCGGGTCGGCCCGGCACCGATCCGGCGGCGGCCCCGAGGACCCGCCGTCGGCCCCTTATCGTAGGGAAGCCCGCGACGGCACCCCGAGGACATCGTCGCGGATCCACCCCGCCGGAGGTAAGTCATGCGGACCCGCCGCGATCAAGTGCAGGCGTACCGCTTCGTCACCCGTCGGATCGTCTCCGCGCTCGTGTCGGGCGATCCGGAGACGACCAACCTGCCGATGCGACGGCTCGGCATGGCGGTCTTCGGCAGTGTGATCGCCGCGGCGGTGGTGCTCGGCGGCGTGGGCGCGTACGGCCAGTTGACCGGGAACACCGCGCCACTGGAGGAGAACAGCCTGGTCATCGAGCGGGAGACCGGCGCGACGTACGTGTTCGCCGAGGGACAGCTGCATCCGACGCTCAACTACGCCTCCGCACGGCTGATCCTCAACGAGCCCGACCCCACGGTGCGCACCATGTCGCAGGCGGCGCTGCGCGACCGTCCACGGGGGCACACCGTCGGCATCGTCGGCGCGCCCGACGCGTTGCCGGACCGCAAGTCGTTGACCGGCCTGCCGTGGTCCGTCTGCGACGTGCCCGACGCGGCCGACCCGCGCCACTCCACCACCCGCGTCGTGATCGACCGCGCGCTGCCCGGCGGTGCGCCGCTCGGCGACCGGGCGGTCCTGGTCACCGTCGACGGTCAGCGGCACCTGCTCACCGGCAACTCCCGGCTCGAGGTACGCGGCGGTGACCAGGCGGTCGCGGCGCTGCGGATGACCGGCACGGCACCGCTGCCGGTCGGGCAGCAGCTGCTCAACGCCGTGCCGGCCGGGCCGCCGCTGCGCAAGCCGTCGCTGCCCGGAATGGGCGACCGCAGCGGGCTGAGCGTCGCCGGCCGGCCCGCCACCATCGGTCAGGTCTTCCAGGCGGCGGGGCAGCACTACGTGCTCGCGCGGGAGGGTCTCGTCTCGATCAGTGAGATCACCGCCCTGCTGCTCATCAGTGGCGGCGGTCAGATCACCGACATCACGCCGGACCAGGCCGGTCGGCTGTTGACCGAGCAGCGGGTGGACGCGGACGGAATGCCCCGGACGCTGCCCACCCTGTACCAGGCCCGGGCCGGGCAGACGCTGCTCTGCGCGACGTACCGGGCCGGCAGCGCCGGTGGTCCCCCGACCACCACGCTGGAGGTCTTCGACCGGGCTCCGGCGGAGTTGACGGCGGACGAGCCCGGCTCGGTGCCGGTGCGCCAGACCAACCGGGACGCGGTGCGCACGGCCGAGTCGGTGCTGCTGCCCGGCGGCAAGGGCGTACTGGCCCAGGCCGCGCCCGGCGCCGGCACCAGCGGGTCCGGTGCCGCTGGCGCGACGGTCTACCTGATCAGCCCGCAGGGTGTCCGGTACCCGCTCGGTTCCGCCGAGACGCTGGGGGCGCTCGGCTACGAAGGGGTCACCCCGCTGGCGGTGCCCGGCTCGCTGCTCGCGTTGATCCCGACCGGGCCCACCCTGGACCGGGATGACGCGCTCGTGCAGTTCGCACCCGGTGACGCGCCGGCGTCCGCGTCCGTGCCGCAGCCCACGTCGTCCACTACGGCCACGAGCGCCCCGGCGAGCGGCGGCACGGGCGGTGGGCTGCCCGGGGCATCGACCGGCGCCGACGGCTGAGCCGTTCGGACGGGTCGCCCCGGGTCGCGGCAGTGGACTAACCTGGGTTCGCTGACGGTTGTCAACCAGAACGACGGGGATGTTTGCCATGACCGGGCGTACGGAAGTGGACCTGCTGTCCCTTGAGGACTTCCACAAGCACCTGGCGTCGCGGCTGAGTCAGGCCGAGTCGGTGCTGCGCAAGCTCAACACCGAGATGCAGTGCAGTCCACCGGCGTTGGGTTCGTTCACCGACGCCACCCAGAATTCGCGCCGCTACAGCGAGGTCCACCAGTCGTACGTGGATCAGGCCGAGCGGCTCCGGCAGGCGGTGCAGGCGGCGCAGCAGGCGACCAGCACCATCCTGGCCAACTACCGCACCGCCGAGGCGCGTAACGCGGCCAACGCCACCGACATCACGGCTGCGCTGACCGGTGTCGACCGGGCGTTGCAGCCGAAGGGGGACGGCAGTGTCTGAGTACACCCAGCGCTACCAGGGCAAGAGCCACCGCGAGCTGTACGACGCGGTGATGGCCGGCAAGCCGGAGCAGATCGAGGGGATCGCCGCCCAGTGGGCCGCCCTCAAGGGCATCCTGGACGGCCTCGGCCGGGAGCTGAGCGGCGACCTGGAGAAGCTCGGCAACACCTGGACCGGCCCGGCGGGTCGGGAGTTCCAGCGCCGGCTGACGCTGATCGTCGATCACTCCGACGCGCTGGGCGAGGGCATGGCCGGCATCAAGCAGAGCCTCACCATGATGGCTAGCCAGCTGCGCGCCGCGCACAAGCAGGCCGAGAGCCCGGAAGAGACCGACGACAACGACCAGGCCATCTCGGGCGCGCTCAAGGGTGCCGCCTTCGGCCTGCCCGGTGCCGTGGTCGGGGGCATCATGGGCCACCAGCAGGACAAGGAAGAGCAGGAGAAGGCCCACCAGCGGATGGTGAACGTGGTTGCCGAGCTGGCCGCCGGCTACGACCTCTCCGCCTACGACCGGGTGGTCGACCCGCCCCACCCCCACCCGGAGACGCCGAAGACGACCAATCAGGACCGGCCGACGCCGCGCAGCGGCCCGGCCACCACGACGCCGTCGGCCGCTCCGACCGCCACCGGCCTGACCGCGCACACCGGCGGCGCGACAGTCGCGACGCCCGACGGGGTGGCACCTCCGCCGGCCGGCGGGGGCGGTTCCGTCCCCGGCCAGGACGGTGGCACCTCGGTCGTCGCCATCGGGCCGGAGGGCACCGGTAGCGACCCCGAGGGCAGCACCACCTCCCTCGCCAGCGCGGACCCGCTGCTCGGCGGGGCTCTGCTCACCGGCGGGGCGGCCGGGCTGGCCGGGCTGGCCGGGCCGACCACCACCGTGGCTGCCAGCGCCTCGGGCGGGCCGAGCCTGCTCTTCGGGGCACCGGGCGGGGCGCCGGCCGGTGGGGTGCTGCGCACCTCCGCGCTCGCCGGGTCGAGCAGCACGCCCACCACGGCGGCCCGGCCGACCGGCGGCGCTGCCGCCGCCGAGAGCCGGTCCGCCAGTGGCGTCGGGCGGAGCATCGACGGCCGCCGCGGTGAGTCCGGTCGGTCGGCCGCGGGTGGGCGCCAGGGTCTGACGGGCAACGGCCGGGGCGCCAACCGCCCGGGGGTGCTCGGCGGGCACGGTCGCCCCGAGGACGACGAGTCCGACGAGCGGCTGACCTGGCTGACCGAGGACGAGATGGTGTGGCAGGACGGCGGGGACGCCGCGCCGCCGGTGCTCGGCACCTCCGGCTGACCCGCCGACGGCACCCGGCGCCGCACGAGATACCCGAGTGACCCCTGCCGCCTGCTGCGGCGGGGGTCACCGTGGTTCGGCCCTCGGCCCTCGGCCCTCGGCCCTCGGCCCTCGGCCACCGGCCACCGGGGCCCGGGCCCCGGCCCTCGGCCCTCACACCCGGATACGGTGCGGCCGCGGGTCAGAACCGTCCACAGTGGTGACGGTGGTGGCGGTCACTCCCATTCGCCCGCTGTCGTGCTGCGCCATGCCGGGTCGGGCGATAGGTTGGTCGGGTGTCGTCCGCAGCCCTGGTCCGCCCAGCCCGGTGGGCCGTGCTGTGGTCACTGCGGGAGCTGACCCGGCTGGCGGTCACCGCGCTGGTGCTCGCGGTCGGCCTCGGCGGCGCGCTCGCCGCCACCCCGCCGTCCGCTCAGGCGCAGCTGCGGCCCAGCGCCGTGAGCAGCCGGGTGGACGCCGTTCAGCCGGAGGCCGTCGCGGCCACCGAGCGGACGAGCCAGCCGGCCGCGCCCCGGCCGAGCAGCGACGCCATCGTCGCCGCGCCGACCGGCCCGGTCCTCGCGGGCGCGGAGCACACGTCGGCCGTTGAGCCCGGCCGCGGTACCCCGCCCCGACGCGGCCCTCCCACCAGCTGATCTCAGGCCGTCAGGCCACCCGACGCTCCCCGTGACTTGGCTCCGGGTCGTGCGTCCGGGTGCCCGGGTCGCCGCCACCGGCGCTACCCGCAGCCAGACCCGATCCGGCTCGCGAGATCCCGCCCAGCGGGGATCGGCCCGAGCCTCGGGCGGCCATCCGCAGCTCACCCCGACCACTCGGAGCCCGGCGCGTCGACACCAGTCGAGCGACCGGCCCGGTGCCGTCAGGACCCATCCGTCGATACCGTCGTTCGACCGCGAGGTGCTGATCATGCAGACCGTCCTCTCCGCCGTCCTGCCCGACGTGCCCCGGGCCGCCGCCATCTGGCTGAGCCTGCTCGGGGTGGTGGTGGTCGCCGTCGCCGCGCTCCTGCTGCGACCCGGCCGGCTCCGCCTCGACCCGGCCGCCCGGATCCGCAACGCCGCCATGCCCAGCCAGCTCGAACAGGCGCTCCAGGAGCGGGAGCAGAGCCGCTACGCGCAGGAGGTCGCGGTGGCCGCCGAGCGCGCCACCACCACCGCCCAGCGTCGACGGGCGGAGTGGGTGGCCGCGCAGGAGACCGTCGAAGCCGCCTGGCAGGCGCTGGAGGCGGCCGAGGCCGGCGTACGACGGCTCGGCGCAGCGGCCGCGATGCCGCTGCCGCAGACCGCCCGGACCCCCGCCGAGTACGCCGACCGCGAGCGCTACCTGCACCGGGCCGCGCTGGACGCGTACTGGCGGCGGGAGCTGTCGGTGGAGCAGCTCAGCGACGTCTTCGCGCACCGCGACGGCTGGGACCCGCGGCTGCACCCCGTCGATCAGGAACTCGTGCTGCAGCGGGCGATCCGCGACAATCTGGCCGCCCGGCACGTCGCGGCCCAGGAGCGGGAGCAGGCGGCCTGGCGGGCCGCGGAGCTGGCCGTGGCGGCGGCTCGTAGCCTTCGCGAGGAGGCCCACGCGGCGACCGGGCGGCGGGTGGCGGAGTCGGCGTCGGTGCTGCCGCTCAGCGAGGTCCTCCGGCCGCCGACCGAGCAGACCCGGGAGAACGCGGTGGTCGCCCGCGGTCGGGCGGCGGTCCCGGCGTTCTGACCCGGTGGCCCGGCGGTTCCGGTTTCGCGACCCGGCGAACCGGGCCGGGCCGGCGCTGGTGGGTTAGCGTGACGGCATGTCCCGACAGGCGTGGGTCCTCGTGGTGATCGCCGGCATCCTGGCGATCGCCACACTGGTCGGCGCGGTGGTGCTGGCGGTACGGGTGGTGCGCACGAGGCGGCTGCTGACCGGGCTCGGCGCGGGCGGCAAGATCGCCTTCTACGGGGCGCTGATCTACACGATCTTTCCGGTGGACATCCTCCCGGACCCGATCTACCTGGACGACATGGGTGTTCTGGCCGGCGCGCTGATCTATCTCACGCGGCTCGTGCACAAGCGCCGGGCTGCCGGCCTTCGCCTGCCCGGGCAGCCGGACGCGCCGCCGGATCCGGACCGCGCCCGCTCCGTACGATGATCGAGGTTGGCGCACAGGACGGGGGACGGACGTGGCGGGCGATCATCGGCTGGACATCCGCGACGACCGGGTGGCCGCCTTCTGCGCGGAACGGCACCTGGCGACACTGACCACCCTGCGCGCCGACGGCACCCCGCACGTGGTGCCCGTCGGGGTCACTCTCGATCCGGCGGCCGGGCTGGCCCGGGTGATCACCTCGGGTACGTCCCGCAAGGCTCGCCAGGTGGCCGCCGCCGGCGCCGACGGCACTCCGGTGGCGGTCTGCCATGTGGACGGCCGCCGCTGGTTGACGATCGAGGGCCGGGCGGTGCTCCGGTCGGACCGAGCCGCCGTCGCGGAGGCGGAGCGCCGCTACGCCGAGCGGTATCGGACCCCGCGCCCGAATCCGGAGCGCGTGGTCATCGAGATCACTGTGACCGGGTTGCTCGGGAGCCTCTGAGCCGCACTGGCGTTCTGTCCGCTTCATGCCACCATGCCTGCTTCGGGCCCTCCCACGGCCGCACGCGGTCTCCCGGAATCTCGCACCGGCGACAGCCGTTGCACCTGGTCACGACGCCCCCGGCGGCAGCCGGCGACGGAATGTCGGCCGAAGCAGGGCCGTTACGTCCCCGGTACGCACGGCCGAGACCGCCACGGAGGCGGCTACCCCCGAACGGAGACTCGACCATGAACCCGATCGTGCAGAAGAGCGGCCTGTCCGTCGTCGGCCTGCTGGTCGCCGGCGGTTGCGCCCTCGGCCCTGCGGTCGCCGCGCAGGCAGCGCCCGCGCAGGGCGCCCCGCCCTCGTCGAGCCAGACCAACCGGAGCGCGGAGCGCATTCTCGACGTCGACTACCAGGCCCAGCCGAACTTCTTCTACTGCGGCCCGGCCGCGACCCGGATCGCGCTCTCCGCGCAGGGCAAGGCGCTGTCCCAGGACGAGGTGGCCAAGCGGCTCGGCACCACCGAGGCGGGCACACCGTCGGCCCTGGACACCACCCGCGTGCTCAACGAGCTGACCGGCGGTCGCTACCGGACCACCGAGATCCGTGACTCGGTGGCCCGCCCCGACCAGGTCGAGCAGCTGCGCCGGGACGTCCTGGCCGCGATCGACGCCGGCCGACCGGTGGTGGCCAACATCAAGGGCACGACCGTGGACACCGACGGCAACCCGCACTCGTACGAGGGCGGCCACTACCTGACGCTCGTCGGCTACCGCGACGGCGGGGACAGCATCCGCGTCGCCGACCCGGCCGACCCGGCGCTCGGCGAGTACTGGATGAGCCTGCCGAAGGTCGCCAACTGGATCGCCGAGCGCGGCTACTCCTCCTGACCCTGACGGTTCACCGGGCCGGTCTCTTCCTCGCGGAGAGGCCGGCCCTGTCGTCGCGTCTGCGGGAGGCGTGGTGCGCTCGCCGACGCGCCCGGGTGGCCCGAGTCGGCCGGGCGCGGTGCAGATGGTGTCGGGTCGGCGGGGAGATGGCCGCCTCGCCGGCACCGGCCGCCTTGCGCACGATCCGGTTGGCGTCGTCGGGCTCGCACCCCGCCGCCCGGAGCAGGTCGCTGGCCGCGGTGCGCAGGCCGGTGACGAGGGCGTCGCCGAACGACCTGACCCCGGTCGCGGCTGCCCGTCCGGCCAGCTCGGCACACTCCTCGACCAGCTTCCGGGTGCACCGCGGGGTCTCGCCGACCCGGCACTCCGTTTGCATCTCCGCCACCGCCTGCCCCAGCCGGGCGATCGCGTCCGGCAGCTCCGCCGGAATCGGCTCGTCGTACTGCAGGGCGGTCGTCGACCAGCGGGCCAGCGCGTGGCTGTCCAGCAGCAGCCGCTCCAGGTGCGACGCGCTGCGGGCGTACCGGTGGAACTGTTGACGGCGGTGCCAGCGTGCCGGCGCGATGGTGACCACCTCCTCCGCCCCACTCAGCGAGTCGTTCAGGCGCCCCACGTCGCCCTCGGTGCCGCGAAGCCGCTCCAGAACACCCTGCGTTCGGTCGACGTCGCGCTGCCGTACCGCCTCCGCCAGCTCGGCGAGTTGCTCGCGCAGGACCGCGAAGATCGGCGTGGCGGCGCGGTCGAGCACCCGTATCGGGTTGATGGGCAGGAGCAGCGCGACCACCAGGAGGCCGACCGCGCCGCCGACGAGCGCGTCGAAGATCCGGGGCAGCTCTAGGCCACGTTGCATCGGGGCCAGCGTGGCGATCAGTACGGCGGTACCGCCAGCCTGGCCGACCAACGGCCCGCCCTTACCGGCCACCAGGAGGGCGCTGGCGACGGCTAGGGCGACGACCACGCCGGTCTGCCACGGCCCGGATCCGACGATGAAGCGCAGCGCGTCACCGATGACGATGCCCAGGCCGACGCCGAACAACAGCTCGAAGGTTCGTCGGGCCCGCTGGCCGATGGCGGTGGCGATCGTACCGACGGCGGCAGCCGGGGCGAAGACGTGCGCTCCGGGGCCGAGGAAGTGCTGGGCGATCAGGGCGGCGAGCGCGGCGGCCAGCCCGGCCTGGATCGAGATGACCAGGGTGACCTCCCACTGCCGGGCCCGGATGCGGCTGGCCTGCCCGCTGCGGTGTCGCACCCGCTCGACCGCCTGCCCGCTCCGCTCGGCAGCCTCGCCGAGCGCCGACCGGTCCCGGTCGGCTGGTGGGCGGTCGTCGGCCATGGCGGCGGTTACCCGGGGGACGTCCGGCCAATCGTGCCCCTCCGCCCCACCGGCACCGGCCGCACCAGCCGTACGTCAGCCACCGCCGTCCCGGCTGACCTGGTCGATCAGGCCGGCGAGCAGGGCGGTACGGGGTACGACGGAGTCCAGGTCCAGCCACTCCGACGGGCTGTGGTCCGCGCCGCCGACCGGGCCGAGTCCGTCCAGTACCGCCGCGCCCGCCTCGGCCAGCAGGTTCGCGTCGGCGCACCCGCCGGTCGCGGTGTGGGACACCGGTACGCCCAGCCCCGCCCCCACCTTCGCGGCCAGTTCGGTGAGTCGACGATCGACAGGGCTCGGCTCCCAGGGTGGGGTGGGCGCGTGGACGGCCACCTCGGCCCGGACTCCGGAGACGGTCGGCACGGCCACCAGCCGGCGGATCTCGGCCAGCGCCGCCTCGTACTCGCCGGTGCGCCAGGCGCGCAGGTCGACGAGCATCCGGGCCTGATCGGCGACCACGTTCGGCCGGTTTCCGGCGTGCAGGTGCCCGACGTTCACCGTCACACCCGGCCAGCGGCCGTTGAGCGCGTCCAGCGCGACGGTCAACCGGGCCGCGGCGAGCAGGGCGTTGGCGCCGCGTTCCGGTTCGATACCGGCGTGCGCCGCGCGGCCCCGCAGGGTGACCTCCAGGTCCGCCACGCCCTTGCGGGCGGAGACCAGGTCGCCGTTGTCGCGGGCGCACTCGAGGCAGAGCGCGACGTCGACCTCCGACCCGAGGCGGCGCAGCAGGGCCCGGCTGCCGGGCGAGCCGATCTCCTCGTCGGGGGTGCAGACCAGGATCAGCTCCCCGTACTCGGCCAGCCCCAACCGGGCCAGCACCTCCATCGCGGCCAGGCCGGCGAGCACACCGCCCTTGTCGTCGCACACCCCGGGGCCGTACGCCCGCCCGTCCTGAACCCGGAACGGACGGGCGGCTGCCGTGCCCGGCGGGAACACCGTGTCCAGGTGGCCGGCGAGCAGGATGCGGCGGGTGCCGCGTCCGCGCCGGCGGGCGATCAGCACGTCGCCCAGCGGCGTGCCGGCCGGGTCGGCGACAGGCTCCCGCTCCACCGCCAGGCCGGCGGCCAGGCACCAGGTCTGCACGAGATCGGCCGCCGCGCGCAGTCCGTCGAGCTGTCCGGAACCGGAGTCGATGCCGACCAGCTCGGCCAACCGCTCGTGGTACGCGGTAAGCCGGTCGCCGGCGGCGGTGAGCAGCGGATCCATCACAGCACCTTGTCGAGAAAGGCGCGGGTGCGCTCGTGCCGGGGGTTGCCGAGCACGTCCGCCGGTGGGCCAGCCTCGACGACCACCCCGCCGTCCAGGAAGGCCACCGAGTCGGCCACCTCGCGGGCGAAGCCCATCTCGTGGGTCACCACGATCATCGTCATCCCTTCGGCGGCGAGGCCCTTCATCACGTCCAACACGTCACCCACCAGCTCCGGGTCGAGCGCCGAGGTGGGCTCGTCGAAGAGCATCAACTTCGGGTGCATGGCCAGCGCGCGGGCGATCGCCACCCGCTGCTGCTGCCCGCCGGACAGTTGCCCGGGGTAGGCGTTCGCCTTCTCCGCCAGCCCTACCCGTTCGAGCAGCCGCAGCGCTTCGTCGCGGGCCGCCTCCCGGGCGGTGCCGAGCACCCGGACCGGCGCCTCGATCACGTTGCCCAGGGCGGTCAGGTGTGGGAAGAGGTTGAACCGCTGGAACACCATGCCGATGTCCCGGCGACGTCGGGCCACCTCGCGGGCCTTCAACTCGTAGAGCTTGTCGCCGCTGCGCCGGTAGCCGACCAGCTCGCCGTCGACCCAGAGCTGGCCGCCGTCGATCCGTTCCAGGTGGTTGATGCAGCGCAGGAACGTCGACTTGCCCGAGCCGGAGGGGCCGAGCAGGCAGGCCACCTCGCCGGGCGCCACAGCGAGGTCGATGCCCCTGAGCACCTCGATGGGGCCGTACCGTTTGGTGACCGACTCGGCCCGGACCATGGGGACCCGTTCGGCGACGGTCATCGCACTCCTCCTCGACTGAACCCGCGCCCGAATCGCCGTTCGACCGCCCACTGCCCGGCGGAGAGCAGACTGACCAGCGCCAGGTACCAGATCGCGGCGACGACCAGCAGCGGGATCACCTTGTAGTTGCCCTGGTAGACGGTCTGCACGGCGGTCATCAGGTCCCGCCCGGCGATGATCGAGACCAGGGCGGTGGACTTGAGCATGGTGATCGTCTCGTTGCCCATCGGCGGGATGATCACCCGCATCGCCTGGGGCAGCACCACCCGGCGCAGGGTGAGCGCCGGGCTCATGCCGAGCGCCGCGGCGGCCTCGGTCTGGCCGCCGTCGACGGCGAGGATGCCGCCCCGGATGACCTCGGCGGCGTACGCCATCTCGTTGAGCGACAGGGCCAGGACGGCGGCGACCGTGCCGGTGACCACCACGCTGGTGGGCTGGTCGAACAGGACGGTGCCGGTGAACGGCAGGCTCAGCGTCAGCCGGGGAAAGAGCGCGCCGAGGAAGCCGAAGAAGATGATCTGCACGAGCAGCGGCGTGCCCCGGAAGACCCAGATAAAGGCCCAGGAGACCGCCCTCAGCACGGGGTTGGGCGACAGCCGCATGACCGCCAGCAGGACGCCGCCGACGGTGCCGAGCACCATCGCCAGCAGGGTCAGCCAGAGCGTGGTGACCACGCCGTCGAGGATGTAGTCCTTGAACAGGTACTCGCCGATGGTGGCGGGTTCGAGGTTGGGGCTGTCCAGCAGCGCCCGGAGGAACAGGGCCGCCAGTCCGACCACGAGCAGCGCGGTCAGCCACCGACCGTAGTGCCGCACGGGGACCACCCGTACGGTCTCGGTGTCGTTCATGTGCAGTGCCTCCTGCGGAAAGCGGTGCGGCGGTCGCCGGGCGCCTTTCGGACCCGCCCTCACGGTGTGGAAAGGGCGCCCGGCGACCGCGGTTCAGGGGGTCGCCTACCGCGGGGTCAGTCGATGGCCTGGTCGATGGTGGCCTGCTTGACGGCGATCGGGGTCTGCTTCCACTGGCCGAGGATCTTGGCGTAGGTGCCGTCGTCGATCAGTGACTGCACGGCGGCCCGGTACGCCTCGGCGACGTCCTTCTTGCTCTTGAGGAAGCCGAAGCCGTTCGGGCTGGCCAGCCAGCCGTTGGGGGCGGACGGGTCGTCCACCAGGTCGGCCTTGCCGGCCAGCGTGCCGGCGGTGTCCACCAGGTTGACCTTGGTGGCGGCGACGACCTCGACGTTGCCGGCGATCAGGGCCTGCACGGCCTGCGGGTTCTCCGGGTACTCCTTGACCTCGACAGCCCTGCCGGCGCAGCTCTCCTTGGAGTACGCGGCCAGGTTCTTGGCCTGGTTGCTGGCCTTCTGCACGGCGACCTTGCGCCCGCAGAGGTCCGCGACGGTCTTGACGCCGAGCGGGTTGCCGGTCTTGACGAGGAAGCCGGTGCCGGAGGCGGAGTAGTCGACGAAGGTGGCGACCTGCTGGCGCTCCTTCTTGTCGGTGATGCCACCGGCGATGGCGTCGTACTTGCCGGCCTGGAGGCCGGGCACCAGCCCGTCGAAGGGCTGCTGGGTGAAGGTGGCCTTGATGCCCAGCCGGGCGGAGGCGGCGAGGAAGAGGTCGTAGTCCAGACCCTTGAACTCGTCGGTCCGCCCCTCCTGCTTGAAGTCGATGAACGGTTCGTAGGGGGCGTTGGTGGCGACCGTGACCGTGCCCCGCCCGCGCAGGTCGGCGGGGACCTTCTTGGCGAGGTTGGCGTCGGTGCTGATGGGGCCGACGCCCTCGACGGTGACCGTGACGGTGGGGGCCTCGCCGCCGGAGCCGGCAGCGGTGGAGGAGGTGCCGCCGCAGCCGGCGGTGACGGCGAGAAGGGCCGTGGCCGTGGTGGCCAGGGCGAGCTGACGGATGCGCATGGGGTGTCCTTCCGGGTGCCAGACGTACCAGCACCCGGACTGTAACGCACATTACTATTTCTGTGGGGTTACAGTTTTCTGTAACGGCGGTCAGCCGATGTGGAACTCCTGCTGCGCCTGTTCCATCGCCTTCAGTCGGGTGCCCGCGACCGGCCCGAGCCGGTCGATCACCGCCGCCACCACCGTCTCCACCAGGGCCAGCGCCGGAACGAAGCTGTCGTACAGCGAGGGCGACTCCACCCGGCCGGGCAGCACCACCTCGGCCAGACCGGCCACCGGGGACAGCCACCGGTCGGTGAACAGCACCACCCGGGCACCGCGCCCGGTCACCTCGCGGGCCAGTGCCAGCGTCGGCTCCTCGTACCGCCGGAAGTCGAAGAGCACGACCAGGTCACGCCGGCCCACGTCGACAAGCATGTCGGTGCGCTCGACCGGGCTGGCCGGGAGCAGCCGGCTCCCCCCGCGTACCTGCATGAGGTGCAGCACCAGATAGTGGGCGAGCAGCCCGGAGAACCGGCCGCCGGCCGCCGTGACCCGCAGCTGCTGGTCGGCGAGGAGCCGGGCCGCCGCGTCCAGCTCACCCTGCGGCAGCTCGACGAGCGTGCGGGCGACCGCCTCGGGCAGCCGCGCCGCCGCGCGGGACAGCGCCCCCGCCGGCGGTTCGCCCGTTCGTTCCGCCGCCCGGTACGCGGTCAGCGGCGAGACCTCGCGCTCGGTCAGCTCGTCGCGCAGCGCGCGCTGGAACTCCGGGTAGCCACCGAAGCCGAGACGGCTGAGGAAGCGCAGCACGGTCGGCGCGCTCACCTCGGCGCGCTCGGCCAGGGCGGCCACCGTGCCGAGCCCGGCCGCCGGATAGGCGGCGAGCAGGGCCCGCGCCACCCGCCGCTCGGCCGGGCTGCACTCACCGAGGCGCTGCCGGATGAGGGCGGCCACCCCGACGGCCGCCGGCTCAACGCCGTCGGGATCAGAACCGCTGGGGTACGCCACCGGCCGGGCGCCCGGCTGGTCGGCGTGATCGGAGGTCGACACGCGCTGAGCCTAGCCGTGGCCCGAGGCGGCGCGGACGCGCCGAACGCGTCCGCGCCGCAGCGGTGATCAGGACTTCGTGACGGTGCAGCTGTAGTCGGCGCTGCCCGATCCCGAGTACGCCTCCAGCTCGACGTAGTAGGTCGCCGAGCCGGACGCGGTACGGGTGGTGGACGCCGACTCGCCGGTGCCGGCGCCGTCGTTGACCGACCTGGTGAGCGTGCTTCCGGTGGAGCTGAGCAGGTAGAGATCGGCGTCGTACGCGGTGGGCACCGCGCAGTTCACGGACAGCGTCTGCCCGCTGGCGAGGCTGACCGTGAAGTAGTCCCGGTCCGTGCCGCTCTTCATGTCCCCCGTGATGGTCAGCGGGTAGCTGCGGCCGGTCACGTCGTTGGCCGCGGCGCGGGAGTCGTTGGCCTCGACCTCGGCATAGCTGGATCCGCCGGTGGGCGGCGGCGTGGAGCAGTCGGTGACCGGCGTACCGCTGTAGAGGCTGCCGCTGGGGACGCCACTGGTGACGCTCTTGAGGTAGTAGCCGCAGGTCGGCCGGTTGCCGAAGTGGTAGCTCTGACCGCTGGTCAGCTTCCAGATCTTGAAGTTGGAGTAGGTCAGGGGTTGGCCCGAGCTGGCCACCTCCGGCTGGTGGTCGCCGAGCACGACGTACGCGCTCGGCCCGCTGAGGGTGGCCAGGCCGAAGCGGTCGATGAAGAGCGAGGCGCCCTCCTCGACGCCCACTCCCCACGCCTTGCCACCGCTGGTCCGGCCATCCTTGATGGACCGCGCCACGAACGCCATGAGCCGGCCCATCCGGTCCCGGGTGACGAAGTGCGAGTCGTTGATGGTGTCGGCGTAGTTCGGCCAGCGGAACATCCCGGTCGTGAACGTCATCGACGCGTCGTACGGATCGTCGAGGGCGATGGCCGAGGTGGCGCTGCCGCCGCAGGCGTCGTACACGATGTCGCTGTTGACGTGGTGCCCGGCGCTGCCGCCGCCGACCCCGCCGCCCTTGGCCACCACCGACTCGACGGACGCCTCCAGCGCGGTGCCCTTCCACGCCACGTACCGACACTGGTCGCCGCCGGCGAAGTAGACGAACTCGGCGTTGCGGATGTCGGTGTTGACCTGGCTGTTGTTGCCGTCGCTGGCGGCGGTGAGGGTGAGCGTGGTGCAGGAGTTGACGCCGCTCAGCCCGGTGATCACGTCACACTCCGGGGTGCCGGTGCCCGATCCGGCGACGACGGCCACGTCGATCGAGCCGGAGCCGCCGCGAATCGCGGCGATCGCCTGGTTCATCGTCGCGGCCACGATGCCGCCCGAGCCGTTCATGGTGTACGCCGGGCCGGACCAGCTGGCCCGGCTGACGTCCGTCGAGCTGCCCTGCCGGACCCGGGTGACCTGGGCGTACGCGGCGGTCACCCCGATCGGTGCCACGGTCAGCAGGGTGGTCGTGGTGACGAGCACCGCGAGCCGCTTGCGGATGGGGTTACGGGAAGGGGACATGGGCACCTCCGAGGGGCCACGAATCGATGAAACAGAAGTTACATCCATCACGTTCGTTGCTCAATAAGTAACCCCTGTTACATCTCGTCGCAGCGCGCGGCGACGTGGCCCGGCCGCCACCACCGGGACGAGCGGTATGACTCCCCGCCATATTTATGACGCAGAGTCATACCGCTCCTGGTGAAACGTGCCAGGTGGGCCGATCGTCAGACCGGACGGATGCCGATCACCGCGTCCACGAACGACGTCGTCGAGCCGACCCGGTACCCGGCGAAGCCACGGCCCCGGGTCACCTCGGCGGCGAACTGCGGGTCCTTCTCGTACGACGTGCCCGACGTCGACGCACAACCGGCCTGGTCGACCAGTCCCTCGGCGAGACCGACAAGTGCATAGTCGTAGAAGACGTCGTCCGAGGCCGGGACGGTGCACGCGCCGGCGGTCGGGGTCACCCGCTGCTTGCCCGGCGAAATCACCGGTTGCCAGCGGCCGGACCGGTAGCGGTCACCGGAGGTGAGCCGGCTCCACCGGACCCCCTCGATGCCCCACACGGCCGACTCGGTGACGCGGGCGCGGCGCAGGTCGAGCACGCTCACGCCGCGCGTGCCGAGGACGCGCAGCGACTGCCGCGGCGTGCCGACCCCGGTCACCTCCAGTGCCGTGTCCTCGTCCAGGCCGAAGACCCGCTGGTGCCGGGTGTCCGCCGCCAGCCGGATCGACCGGGCCTCCCGGCCCCGCCGCGAGAAGTGCGTGTCCAGCAGGCCGTCGGTGAAGAATCCGAAACCACCCTTGGGCAGGTACGCCAGCACGCCGGCGTCCTCGAAGTAGCCGGGCCGGGCACCGTCGCGCAGACCGGGCTCGGTGGAGCCACCGGTGATCATGTCGCGGCCGGCCATGATCTGCGCGCCCGCGCTCGTGCCGGCGACCACCGCGCCGGCGCGGAGCTTGCGCCGCACCGCCGCCAGGGCCGGCGTGTCCCGCTGGGCCTTCCCCCGGGTCATCGTGGTGACATAGCGGTACTGGTCGCCGCCGCCGAAGAAGAAGCCGGTCATCGAGTCGATCTGCCGGACCACGGCCGGGTCCTCGGCGGCGCCCGACCGGTCCAGGTCGATCGGGATCCACTGCGCGTCGGCCACGCCGTAGCTCCGGAACAGCGTGGCGTAGTAGTCGCCGTTGCAGACACTGTTGTTGCAGTCCGGGGTGGCCGCGTCCGGATCCTCGGCCGGCACCGGAGCGGCCGCGGTGAAGATGCCGATGCGGGCCTTGCCGACGCCGCCGGCCAGCCGGACGATGTCGCCGTAGACGGCAGCGTTGTCGTCGGCGAGCCCGCCGCCGACAAGGACCAGACTGCCGCCACCGGAGTGGGACGGATGGGCCGAGGCTGGTGCCGCGGCCAGCGGGACGCTCATCGCGACCGCCGTGCACACGCCGAGCCCGAGGGCCAGCAGGCGGTTCAGGGGCATGACTGCTCCTCACAGGAGACCGTGAGGGCGGGCCGAGACGAAGCGTACGACAGCGTCCCGACGCGAACAACGGGTCGCCGTCAAATCCATCGGCGACCGTAGGTTTGCCCGACCGCTGCGGGGTACCAGGGGCCACACACCCACCGACCGCAACCGGTAAGGGGCCCAGATGAGCAATCCACAGACCACCGACGATGAGGATGTCGTCGACATCCTCATCGCCGACCACCGCGAGGTCGAGACCCTCTTCGTCGAGCTGGAGACGCGGCAGGGCACGCCCGAGTACCGCCGGCAGCTCACCGACGTGCTGATCGCCGAGCTGGTGCGGCACGCGGTGGCCGAGGAGGCGTACGTCTATCCGACGGCTCGCAAGGCACTGCCCGACGGCGACCAGATCGCCGACCACGAGATCGACGAACACGCCGACGCCGAACGGACCATGAAGGACCTGGAGTCGGTTGACCCGTCCGACCCCCGCTTCGACGAGCTGCTCGCCAACCTGACCAGCACCATCCGTCACCACGTGCAGGACGAGGAGAACGACCTCTTCCCCCGGCTGCGCGCGGCCACGGCCCGTGAGGAGCTGGTCGAGCTGGCCGGGAAGGTGACGGCGTTCAAGAAGGTGGCGCCGACCCGGCCCCACCCGAGCGCGCCGGACCGCCCGCCGGCGAACAAGCTGCTCGCCCCCGGCACCGGGCTGATCGACCGGCTGCGTGACGCACTGCGCGACCGGCCGACGTCGATGGACGAGCTACGCGAGAAGCAGCAGCGCTGACCGACGTACCGTCCGACAGGGACAATCCCGGGCCGCCGACACCTCGGCGGCCCGGGAGACGTCCGGTTCGTCAGCGGACCTGGTCACCCTCACCGGTACGCGCCTGCGCCTGATCCACGCCCTTGTCGATCTGGTCGTCGTACTTGCCGCCCGTGCGCTTGTCGGCCATGTCGCCGGCCTTCTCCATGCCCTGGTCGACCTGCTTGTCGTGCTTGTCCGTGACGTCCTTGGCCTTGTCCATGAAGTCACCCACGGCGCTCCTCCTCGGATCGTTTCCACTTGCGTTCCCTGGGCCTGTCGGCGCAAACACCGACGGTCCGGACGGGGATGGCGCGATTCGGGTGTCGGTGCATCGCCGGCCGGGTACCGACTCGCCGAGGTCGAGGAGGGCCGACATGACGGCAGACGAACCCGGGGCGGACGCCGCGCCGACAACCGGCACCGCGTCCACAACCGGCACCGCGTCCACAACCGGCACTGCGGCGACGACCGGTGAGACCGGTGAGACCGGTGAGACCGGCCCGCGCCAGGCGTGGGCCAGCCTGCCCTGGCTGGTCCGGACCGCGGTGCTGTGGAGCGCCTGCCTGGTGGTGATCGTCGCCGGGCTCTATCTGCTGGGCCGGATCGCCGTCCTGCTGGCGCCACTGGCCATCGCGCTGGCCGCCACCATCTTCCTCACCGCGCTGCTCGACCCGGTGCTGCTCCGGCTGCGCCGCCTGCGCCTGCCCGCGGCACTGGCCGCGCTGCTCACCGTCCTGCTGCTGCTCGGCATCCTGGTGGGGGTCGGCGCGCTGGTGTGGAACCTGACCGCCAGCCAGTTCGACCAGCTCAGTCAGGAGCTGACCCAGGGGCTCGACCGCAGCCGTGACTTCGTCACGTCCACCCTGCCGGTCAGCGACGCCCAACTCGACAAGCTGGTCGACCAGGCCCGGGAGGGGCTCAGCGGCAGCTCTCCGGACCCGGTGTCGGGCGCCCGGACGGCCAGCGAGGTCGTCGGCTCCGCGCTGCTCGCCCTGGTGCTGCTCTTCTTCCTGCTCAAGGACGGCAGGTCGATGTGGCACTGGGTGCTGTCCCGGATGACCGGCCCGAACCGACCGGTGGTGGCCGAGGCCGGCCGGGCCGGCTGGCAGACGCTGGGCGCGTACAGCCGGGGGACCATGCTGATCGCCGCGATCGACGCGATCGGCATCGGCCTGGCCCTGGTGCTGCTGCGGGTGCCGCTGGCCCTGCCGCTGGCGCTGATCACCTTCCTCGGCGGCTTCGTACCGATCATCGGGGCGACGGTGGCCGGCGCGGTGGCGGTGCTGGTGGCGCTGGCGGCCAACGGGCCGACGACCGCCCTGCTCACCCTCGCCGCGGTGGTCGCGGTGCAGCAGATCGAGGGCAACCTGTTGGAGCCGCTGGTCATGAAGCGGCAGGTGCGCCTGCACCCGGCCGTCATCCTGGTGGCGGTCACCGCGGGCACCCTGATCGCGGGCATCGCCGGCGCCTTCGTCAGCGTTCCGATCACCGCCGTTCTCTGGCGAGTCATCGACACCGTTCAGCGCCGCCGCTCCACCACGGACGCGCCGGCACTGTCATGAGCGGCGCGGCGCGGCGGTCGTCCGGGCGAGATGGGTGGTGAACCAGGTGCCGGCGTGTTCGGCGACCTGGTCGAGCGCGCCGGGCTCCTCGAAGAGGTGGGTGGCCCCCGGCACCACCCACAGTTCGCCGACCTCCCCCAGCTCGGTGAGCGCCTGCTCGTTGAGCGTGAGCACTTCCTCGTCCAGGCCGCCGACCAGCAGCAGCGTCGGGGTACGCACCTGGGCCAGGGCGGCGCCGGCCAGGTCGGGTCGGCCGCCCCGGGAGACCACCGCGCCCACCCGGTCGGCGCGGTACGCGGCCGCGACCAGCGCGGCGGCGGCGCCCGTGCTGGCACCGAAGAGACCGATCGGCACGTCACCGGCGGGGCTCTCGACCGCCAACCAGTCGACGATCCCGGCCAGCCGGCTGGCCAACATCCCGATGT
This sequence comes from Micromonospora sp. NPDC005194, assembly GCF_040608335.1. Lineage (NCBI taxonomy): Bacteria > Bacillati > Actinomycetota > Actinomycetes > Micromonosporales > Micromonosporaceae > Micromonospora > Micromonospora sp. NPDC005194. Next base: position 110,137 of record NZ_JBEXIA010000017.1, read on the forward strand.
CGAACCGCAGTTCGGCGGTGCGCGTGTCCAGCTCGTCCTCGTCCGGCGTGAGCAGATCCACCAGCACGGTGGCGAGGCCGCGGTCGGTCAGCGTCCGGGCCACCGCGACGTTGCGTGGGCTGTGCCGCGAGCTACCGCTGCCGTGCGCGAACAGCACCACGCCGACCGGCCGTGGGGGCAGCATCAGATCGGCGGGAAGCTGGGCGTCCCGGATCGGAATGGTCACCGTGCTGCGCTGCTCGTCCATGCCGCACCTCCGCGTGCTCGCCTCTGGCCCGCTTACCCCACCCGCCGCGTCGCACGCGCCCCGCGCCCGCCGCATCGCGCGGCTTCCGGGGCGGCGTTTGCCGGGTGGGCCGCCGGGTACGCGACGACCGACCGCAGACCGTGTCGGCGCACCGGCGCCCCGACGGATCGCGAGGATCAGCATGGCCAAGCAGCAGATCTCCCGGCAGCAGCAGATGACCGAGCGCGACCAACGTGAACAGGACGCGGAGCGCAACCAGGACTTCGGGGACCAGGCCGCCTCGGCCCGGCTGCCCGACGATCCCAAGGCGGCCGCACCCCGCGACGCGATCGGGCGGCCCTCGACCGGCGAGCCGGTCTGACGTACGCGCGTGACGGCCGGGGCGGGAGTGCTCCCGCCCCGGCCGTCACTGCTCGTGCTCGGGCAGCCGCAGCAACGGCGACCGGCCCGGTGGCTGCTCCGGCGGCGGCCCCGAGGGCTCGGCCGGCGGCACCGGCACGGTCACCGGCTCATTGCAGGTGACCCGCAGCATCTGGTCGTGGTGGCGGAGCTCCACGACGTCGTCCGGGCCCCCGTGGCGCAGCGAGTACGTCGTCTGGTGCGGCCGGACGTCCACCCGCAGCGCCAGCCCGCGCCACTGAACGGAGAACTCCAGGCGGCTGAGCCGGCTGGAGAGCCGGGGCGCGAACGACAGCTCACCGTCGTGATCGCGCAGCCCGCCGAACCCGCTGACCAGGGCGAGCCACGCGCCGGCCAGCGAGGCCATGTGCACGCCGTCGCGCGTGTTCTCGTTGAGGTCGTGCAGGTCCATGAGCGCGGCCTCGCGCAGGTAGATGTGCGCCAGGTCGGGATGGCCCACCTCGGCGGCGAGCACCGACTGGGTACAGGCCGACAGCGACGAGTCGCGCACCGTCCGTCGTTCGTAGTAGAGGAAGTTGCGCACCTTCTGCTCGGGGGTGAACGCGTCCCCCCGCCAGTGCATGGCCAGGACCAGGTCAGCCTGCTTGACAACCTGTTTGCGGTACAGATCGAAGTACGGGTAGTGCAGCAGCAGCGGGTACTTCTCCGCGGGTGTGTGCGGGAAGTCCCACTCCTGCAGCCGGGTGAACCCCTCCACCTGCTGGTGCACGTCCAGCTCGTGGTCGTACGGCACGTGCATCGAGGTCGCCGCGTCCCGCCAGCTCGCCGCCTCCTCGTCGGTGACACCGAGGTGGAACGCCTCATCCCGGTAGCGCATCACGACCTCGGCGGCGGTGAGCAAATTCCGCTGGGCCATCAGGTTGGTGTAGACGTTGTCGTTCTTCACCGCCGTGTACTCGTCGGGGCCGGTGACCCCGTCGATGTGGAACTGGCCGTGCCGGTCGTGGTGCCCGATCGAGCGCCACAGCCGGGCGGTCTCGACCAGCAGCTCCAGACCGATCTCCCGCTCCATGACGGTGTCCCCGGTGACCAGCACGTACCGGCGGACCGCGTCGGCGATGTCGGCGGCGATGTGGAACGCCGCGGTGCCTGCCGGCCAGTACCCGGAGGATTCCGGCCCCTCGATGGTCCGCCAGGGAAAGGCAGCGCCCTTGAAGCCGAGCGTCTCGGCCCGTTCCCGGGCCTGCCCCAGCGTGCTGTGCCGCCACTGCAAGGCGCTGCGCACCGCGCTCGGCTGGGTGTACGTGAGCACCGGCAGGACGAACATCTCGGTGTCCCAGAAGGCGTGCCCGTCGTAACCGGGGCCGGTCAACCCCTTTGCCGAGATCGGTCGCTGCTCGGCCCGGGCGCCGGCCTGGAGCACGTGGAACAGACCGAACCGCACGGCCTGCTGGATCTCCGGATCGCCCTCGACCAGCACGTCGGCCGCGTCCCAGAACTCGTCGAGGTAGTTGCGCTGCTCCCGGTGCAGACCGTCCCAGCCGTCCAGCCGGGCCCCGGCGAGCGCCGCGCCGACCTGGTCGCGGAGCGCGGGCAGCGAACGGCGGCTGGACCAGCTGTACGTCAGGTACTTGACCACCCGCAGCTTCTCGCCGGGCCGGAGCACGCAGCCGACGGTGGTGCGAACCCAGTCCTCGTACCCCTCGGACTCGATGGTGGTGTGGTCCGGGCCGTGCACCTCGTGCTCCATGGCGGCGGCCACCCGCAGCCCGGAGACCTTGGTGCGGTGGATCAGCTGCCCGCCGTCCGGTGTGGTCAGCTCCTCCTCGGCCTGCAACGGCGACTCCAGCACCGCCGCGACCCGGGGGTCCTTGCTCTGCGCCGGCAGCGACTCGTTGGCGACCAGTTCGGACTGGACGATCAGCCGCAGCGGGCCGTCGACGGCCTCCACCTCGTAGCTGATCGCGGCGACCGACCGCTGGGTGAACGACACGAGCCGGGTGCTGCGGACCTTGACCTCACGGCCGGCCGGCGAGCGCCAGTGCAGCTCCCGGTGCAGGGTGCCGGCCCGCATGTCGAGGATGCGCTCGTGCGACAGCAGCTCGCCGTAGCGGACGTCGAGCGGTTCGTCGTCGACGAGCAGCCGGATCAGCTTGCCGTTGGTGACGTTGACGATGGTCTGCCCGGACTCGGGGAACCCGTAGCCGGCCTCCGCGTACGGCAGCGGACGCAGCTCGTAGAACGAGTTGAGGTAGGTGCCGGGCAGGCCGTGCGGCTCGCCCTCGTCGAGGTTGCCGCGCAGACCGACGTGGCCGTTGGAGAGCGCGAAGACCGACTCCGACTGGGCCAGCACGTCCATGTCCAGGCGGGTCTCCCGGATGTGCCAGGGCTCGACGGGATAGGCCCGTTCCCGGATCACGCGAGGCCCCGCTCGCCGGTGGGCGCCCGGCCAGCGGTGTCGCCGGCGGGGCGGGGCGCCGGCGGGTCGGCGTCGCCCGCGTCGAGCAGGTCGGCGAGATCCTTCACCACGACGTCGGCGCCGTGTGCGAGCAGTTCGTCGGCCTGTCCCACCCGGTCGACACCGATCACATACCCGAAGCCGCCGGCCCGGCCGGCGGCCACCCCGGAGAGCGCGTCCTCGAAGACGGCGGCCTGGGTGGGGTCCACACCGAGGATCCTGGCCCCGGCCAGGAAGGTGTCGGGCTGCGGCTTGCCGCGCAGCTTCTGCTCGCGGGCGACGAGCCCGTCGACCCGCGCCTCCAGAAGGGCCTCCAGCCCGGCCGCGGCGACCACCTCGCGCCCGTTGGCGCTCGCGGTGACCACCGCCCGACGCAGCCCGGCGGCGGCCGCCGCCCGCAGATAACGCACCGAACCCGGGTAGACCTCGACTCCGGAGGTGCGCAGCTGTTCCAGCAGCAGGACGTTCTTGCGGTTGCCGACACCGTTGACGGTGTCGGCGTCCGGCGGGTCGTCGGGGCTGCCCTCGGGGAGCACGATCCCCCGGGAGCCGAGGAACGACCGGACGCCGTCGGCGCGGGGCCGGCCGTCGACGTAGCGGTTGTAGTCCGGGCCGGGGTCGAACGGCTGGAAGGGTTCTCCGGTTGCCGTGGCCCGCTGCCGCAGGAACTCGTCGAACGTCTTCGTCCAGGCGGCGTTGTGCACCCGGGCGGTCTGCGTCAGCACACCGTCCAGATCGAAGAGACAGGCGGTCACATGAGCAGGTAGGCCCAGCACGGTACGAATCTAACCACCCGGCCCGGCCCGCAAACCCGTTTTCGGCCGCCCGTGGCCTGGCTCAGTTCGGCCGCAACGTCCAGATCACCGTCATCGCCGAGGTGGTCGTGCCGTCCTCGGTGGCGATCTCCACCTCGACGGCGAACTCGGGCCGCCGACCGGACTCCAGCTCGGCGATCACCTCCGGGGCGGGCCGCCCGAGCCGCGCGGCGGCCAGCACCGGCCCCCGGGCCAGCTTGCGGTAGGCGATCTCGGCCCGGACGGCGAGCGGCACGCAACGGTCGAGCAGCTGCCCGAAGGCGGCCAGCACGACCGCGCCGGAGGCCGTCTCGCCGAGCGTGAACATCGCCCCGGCGTGCGGGCCGCCGACGTGGTTGTGGGTCGCCGGCGTGTCGGGGAGTCGGACGACGGCCCGCACCCCGCCGTCCGCCTCCGGTGCCACCTCGACGAATTCGATGCCGAGCGTACGGGCGAACGGCACCGCTTCCAGGATGCCGGCCGCCACCTGGCGGGAGTCGATGGTCATAGCCCGACGTTACTTCTCGGTAACCAGGGCGGCAACCAGGGTTTTTCCCGGCTACCGATGGGTCAGAGGTTGGCGATCGTCCGCAGGATCTCCGCGTAGAAGTTGCCGTCGATGCTGCGGAAGAGCGAGAAATCCTGACCCGGGTCACCGAAGAACGGACGCAGCGTCCACGCCAACTGGGTGCCGACGAACCCGAAGAGCAGGATCCAGATGTAGAGCAGCGTCATGCTGGCCGGCCGCTGCGTCGGCTCGCCGCGCCGGGCCGGCGGGGTGGCCCACGGACGCTGCGCCGCCGGGTAGCCGGGCGGCATCATGCCGGGCGGGAACGAGCCGGGGGCCGGCTGTCCGCCCCACTGGGCCGGGACGTGGGCCGGGACGTGCGCCGGGGTCTGCACCGTCGGCGTCGCGGCGGGCGTGCCACCGTTCGCGGCCGACCCCGCCACCGCTGCTCCCGCCGACACGGCGACCGGCTCGGCACCCGCATCGGCGGACGAGGCCGCACCGGCGGGCACGCTGGCCGGCACCGAACCGGCGGGCACGGCAGCCGGCACCGCCGGCGCTTGGGCGTTGACCTGGCCCGCGGCCCCGGCCGTGGCCACCGCCGGGGCGAGCAGGCCGTGGTCGTTGAGCACCTGCATCCCGCCGGTCAAAAAGCGCAGCCCGACCAGCGCCGACAGCGTCAGGATGGCGACGTTGAGCAGCTTGAAGAAGCCGTAGTCGGGCGCGGTGATCAGGAAGAAGAGGCTGATCGGTGCGAACGCCACCGCGAGCATCGACGTGACCGTGATCGCGACCATCACCAGCGCCAGCGACTGGCGCACCGACAGCCGGGCGCCGAACACCAGGTTGAACAGATAGAGCGTGGGCAGGCAGATGGCCAGCGTGACCAGGAACAGCAGCGGCAGCTTCAGCGCGGACGTGAGCGCCATCAGCGGGCTGTGGAACGCCCCGAGCACCGCGCCGTAGCAGGCGAGCGCGATGGCGGAGCTGGCCAGCATCCGCCCGGTCAGCGCGTTGAGGTCGCCCTCGGCCACGATCTGCTGCCAGATGCCCTGCCGGTCGCGCAGGATGCGCTCGATGACGAGCGGGCTGGGACGGTCACCCGACACGGGTGCACCCCTTTCGGTGTGTCACATAGTGGACTAGGTGGGCAGACGGTAGGACACCGGACGGACCTCCCGCCACCCCGCTACGGCGTGGCGTCACCGCCAACCCACGTCGATCCGGGCCCCGCGCTCGTCGAAGAAGTGCAGCGCGTCCATCCGAACCGACACGGCGAGCGGATGACCGGCGGTGACCGCCGGGTACGGCGCCAGCCGCACCGCCAACTCGGCCGGGCGACGGTGGTGCCGGCCCGGGTCGGGGAGGACGCTGGTCCGCGTGGCACCGTTCGAGACCTCCTGGGGCTCCACCGGCTTGCCGGTGAGCCGCTGCATCACCGCACCGAACCGGCGCAGCCCTCGCTGGCCAACGGGCGGCGGGTCCAGAGGCGCGCCCATCTCGTCCACGACGATCGCGGTCGCCCCGATGTCGAGGAACGCCAGCGATTCGTGCCCGTGGTGCTCCAGGTAGCGGATCCGGCCGCGCAGCACGTCACCGGGGCTGTCCGGGGCGACCGGGGTGAGCGCCTCGGCCCGCATCCCGACCACGATCCGCTCGCCGTGGTAATGCGCCACCGCCCGGCTGCGGATGTCGTTCCACGGCAGGTAGAGCGACTGGTCACCGAGGTTGAGCGTGACGTACCGGTCGAGGTGGACGTAGACCGACGCCTCCAGCAGGTTCATCCGGGGGCTGCCCAGGAAGGCGGCCACGTAGAGCGTCGCCGGGCGGCCGTACACCTGGGTGGGTGTGCCCACGTCCTGGAGCACGCCGCGGCGCATGATGGCCACCCGGTCGGCCATGGTCAGCGCCTCGGCCTGGTCGTGGGTGACGTAGACGGTGGTGACGCCCAGCTCCCGGGTCAGCCCGGAGATCTCCGCGCGCAGCTCGGCGCGCAGCCCACTGTCCAGGTTCGACAGCGGCTCGTCCATCAGGAACAGCCCCGGTCGTCGGACGATTGCGCGGCCCATGGCGACCCGCTGGCGCTGGCCGCCGGAGAGCTGGCCCGGCTTGCGGGCGAGCACGTCGCTGATGCCCAGGGCGCTCGCCACGTCGGTCACCCGCTCACCGCGCGGCTCCGGTTCGACACCGGCCAGCCGCAGCGGAAAGGCGATGTTGTCGCCAACGGTCATGTGCGGATAGAGCGCGAAGTCCTGGAAGACCATCGCGATCTTGCGGTCGCGTGGCGGCAGGTCGTTGGCCAGCTCCCCGTCCAGCAGCACCGCGCCCTGTGTCGGGTCCTCCAGACCGGCGATCATGCGCAGCACTGTGGACTTGCCGCAGCCGGATGGCCCCAGCAACACCATGAACTCGCCGTCGTTCACATCCAGATTTATGCTGTCGACGGCCAACGTGCCGTCCTTGAAAACTTTGGTCACATCTTTGAGCGCGACGGTGCTCACCGTCACCTCCCCCAGGTCGTCGGCCGAACCCCCACAAGACTGTGACCAGGATCATTCGATTCGCACATCGGGTAAACGTCTCGTGTTCGGCCCATGACGCCGCTATTACGCCGGGACGGGGTGTCGTCGCGGTCAGCAGCCCGCCGACGGTTCGGGCTGTTCGCCGAGGAACACCCGGCGCACCACCCGCTCGGCCGCCTGCCCGTCGTCCAGGCGGCAGAACCGGCCCCGGAAGTGCTGGCGGGCCTTGTGCGCGGCGTCCGAGCGCACCGCGTCCGTGCGGAACAGGTCGAGCAGGTCGGCGAACGTGGTGGCCACAGCCCCCGGTGGCTCCGCGGTGACGTCGAAGTAGACACCCCGGGCCAGGCGGTACGCCTCCCAGTCCGGTGTGTAGAGCACGATGGGCCGGTCCAGCACCGCATAGTCGAACATCGCCGAGGAGTAGTCGGTGACCAGCACGTCGGCGACGAGGTAGAGGTCCTCCACCCGCTGGTAGCCGCTGACGTCGCGCACCCGCTGGAAGTCCAGCGGCCAGCCGGGCCGGCGCTCCCGGTCGTGGAAGTAGTGGCTGCGCATCAGCAGCCGCCCCGAGTCACCGAGCGCGGCGACGAACCGGTCCGGGTCGAAGGGCGGCCGGTAGCCGGGCAGGTGCTCGCGGTGCGTCGGGGCGTACAGGACCACCTGCTCGTCGGGCCCGAAGCCGAACTCCGCGCGGAGCCGGCGTACCTCGTCCGGACTGGCCGTGACCAGCCGGTCGTTGCGCGGATAGCCCACCTCCAGCGTCGTGTAGGTGGCCGGATAGGCCCGGTCCCACATCTGGGTGGAGAAGCTGTTGGCGCTGACGCTGTAGTCCCAACGGTCCACCCGGCGCAGCAGGCCGGCGAAGTCCATCCGGCCCGCGCCGACCGGGTAGCGCTGCTGGTCGAGCCCCATCACCTTGACCGGGGTGCCGTGATGGGTCTGCACGTGCACCTGCTCCGGCCGCTTGCGCACGAAGTCCGGGTAGTTGACGTTGTTGACCAACCACCGGGCCCGCGCGAGGACCCGGTAGTACGCCGGGGTGCCGGCGACGACGTACTCCACCCCGGCCGGGACATCGTCCACCCGGTCGCGGCGCACGATCCACACGCCCCGCACCTCGGGGGCCAGCCGGCGGGCCGCCTCGTAGATCGCGGCCGGGTTGCAGGAGTACCCGCGGTACCAGTAGGCCGCGTACACCGCGAGCGTCGGGTCCACCGGCCGGCGCAGCTCCGCCCGGTAGTACTCGTGCAGCAGCCCGTCGCGGGTCAGCCGCGCGCCACGCCGGGCCACCGGCCCGACCCGACGACGGGCGGTACGCGCCTGCCTCCGGGCCGTGTCGCGGGCCCGGCTGGCGGCCCGCAACGCGCTGAACGTCCGCCACCGGCCGGCCGCCACCAGCCGGTGCTTGACTCCCTCGACGCCCTCCGGCACGGGATACCCGCCCTCCGGCAGCCACCGCGCGTAGTCGGCGGTGATCTGCGCGAAGAACGCCGGCCGCAGTTCCGGGGCGATCCGCTGACCGTTGCCCAGCACGGTCAGGTAGTGCCAGATCATCCGTTCGAAGACCGCCGGCCGCAGCGCGTCCACCGCCGGCGACCAGGCGTCCATCAGGTGGAAGACCCGGTGCCACTGCGGGAACACCTCGAAGTGCCGGTCCCCTCTGGTCTTCGTGATCGCGCCGGCACGGCGCTGCCGGTAGTTGACGCAGACCCGATCCAGTACGCCGATCCGCTGCGCCGCCATCAGCACCGGGTAGCTGAACGAGACGTCCTCGTACCAGCCGTCCGAGAAGCGCAACCCCAGCTCGACCAGAAACTCCCTGCGGACCAGCCGGTTCCAGGCGGTGTGCAGCAGCCGCATCGCCTCCGGCCGGTCCCGCAGCCGGAAAGTGGCCGCTCCGGGTGACTCCGGGAACACCTCGGCCATCGCGCTGCGGGTGGCGGTGTCGTTCCAGTGCGTCCGGACGTGGTCCACCAGCAGCACGTCCGGCCGGGTCGCGCGCAGTCGCTCGGCCACCTCCCGCAGGCAGTCCGGCGCCAGCCAGTCGTCCCCGTCGAGAAACCACACGTACTCGCCGACGGCCTGGTCCAGCCCGATGTTGCGGGCTGGACCGAGGCCGACGTTCTCCGACAGTCGGACCGACCGGACCCGCTGGTCGCGGGTCGCGTACTCGTCGATGATCTCGCCGCTGGCGTCGGGCGAGCAGTCGTCGACGGCGATCACCTCGAGGTCGGTCACCGGCTGGCCGAGAACCGAGTCCAGGCACTCGCGCAGATACCCCTGCACCCGGAAGGCCGGCACCACGAAACTGATCAGGGTCATCCGGCCGTCCCTCCGTCAGCGCGGCGCGACACCTCCCGCGCCCACCGGCGCGGCCGACGCCCGCGCGCTACGGGCCGGCCGGACGAACCAGGCCAGGACGACGCTCGCCACGAAAACCACGAGAAGGTACGCACCGAGTGTAGCCATGCCGATACTCACGATGCCGACAATCGCCGCGAGGGCCAGCAGCACCGAACGTCCGTCCCAGCCCAGCGTGGCGACGTGCAGCGGTGGCGCCGTCTGCCGCTTCTCCAGTCGCGCCGTCAGGTCGTAGTGGTGCACGGTGAGCACGAAGACGTAGCCGAAGATCAGCCAGCCCGGCGCGTCGCCGACCACCCCGACGGCGATCGCGAACAGGTACTCGGCGGCCCGCAGCGCCGCCGGCACCAGCCAGTCCAGCGGGCCGTTGTGCGCGGCCCCGGCGCCGAGGCCACCGGCCAGCAGCACCAGCAACGCCACCGGCACGGCCCACCGCAGCCCTGCCGGCGAGTCGCCCAGCAGGGCGACGACAAGCAGCACCGCCGGGCCGAGCGCGGCGATCACCGCCAAAGTGAGCGGCCCCATCGGGCGGACCACCGGCAGCCGGCGGGCCAGCGGGCCGTCGTCGCGGTGCAGGGTCGCGTCGACCGTGTCCAGCACCGGCACCCACATCCAGCGGGCCCGCAACGTGCGCAACGCCCCGGTGTACGCGAACGCCAACCCACCCCAGACCAGCACCGCGATGAGGCTGACCAGCGGATTGAACAGCGCCACGGTCAGCGCGATCAGCGCCCACCGCTCACCGATCGGGAACACCACGGTCCGCTTCAGCCAGTACGACAGCGAGCCCGTGTCCGCCTGCACCCGCGTCGACGCGGCGTTCAGCCGGTCACCGATACCGCCGCTGGCTCCCGCCGCCGTCCGGGGCCGGCGTGCCGCCTCGTCGTGCAGCACCCCGTACCAGGTGTCGGTCATGTGCCGGACGGTCTGCAACGTCATCGCGGCGATCGCCAACGCCCAGCCGTTGCCCAGCCCGGCGTGACTGACTCCAAAGCCCAGGCCGGCGTAGACCAGGTACTCCTTCGCCCGGTCGGCCATCGTGTCCAGCCAGCCGCCCCACGCGCTGAAGTGCCGGGTGTAGCGGGCCAGCTGACCGTCCACGCAGTCCAGCACGAAGCCGAGGTAGAGCAGCACCGCGCCGCCGACCAGCGCGGGTCGCCCGCCGACCCCGAACAGCACGGCGGCGGCCAGCGCGAACAGCACCGAGATCACCGTGACCCCGGTCGGGGTGAGCCGCAGCCGGGCCGCGAGCCGGACCACGTACGGCGACCAGGTGCTGACGAAGTACGTGGAGAAGAAGTCGTCCCGCTCCTTCACCGACAGCCGCAGCTCGGCGCGGTCCTCGTCGACCGCCGTCACCGCCGCCTCGGCGGCGACCAGCCCGGCCGGGTCCTCGACCCGGTGCGCCACGAGCAGGCGTACCCGCTGGGCGAAGATCAGGGTGCCGAGCGCCGCGAGACCCGCGACGAGCCGGTCCACGGCGGGCCCGGGCTCGTCGTGGCCGGCGCCCCCGCCCGCCGGCAGCGGCGACACGTCACCGGCCGGCCCGATCGGGGCGGCAAGGGGTCGCGCGCCGACGGCGGCGGCCCGCGCGGCGGCGGCCAGGGTCGGCAGGTCGTCGACGCCGACGCGCAACGCGCCACCGAACACGCCGGTCGCGTCACCGTCGAGGGCGTCCAGCGGGCCGGCGTCGACGATCTGGCCGCGCTCCTCGCGCACGGCGGTCCGTCCGGGCACCGGCGGGTCGGTCAGCACCAGTGCCACGGTCGGTCCCACCGGGCTGGTGGCGAGGTGCCGCAGTACGGCGGTGTGCGCCACCAGGTCGGTGCCACTGATCAGCAGCGGCCCGTCGGCGGCGTCGGCCAGCTCGGCCAGCTCGTCGAGGGTGGCGGCGAAGCGCACGTCGGCCGCCCCGGCCCGGCGCAGCTGGGCGGCGAGTCGGTCGGCCAGCGGCTCGCCGGACGCGGTGCGCAGGCTCGCCGCGGCCGTCCCGGCGGCGAGCACGATCGCGAGCGTCACCGCGGAACCGCGGCGTGGTACGCGTCGAGCGCCTCGGCGATGGTGCCGTCGAGCGTCAACCGGCCCGCGTCGAGGTACAACCCCCGACGGCAGAACCGGGTCAGGTCCTTTTCGTTGTGTGACACCAGCACGAGCGTGCGCCCCTCCCCGAGCAGACGTTCAATCGTCGCGTAACACTTCTTGCGGAACTCCGCGTCGCCGACCGCGGTCACCTCGTCCATCAGCAGGATCGGGTGCGGCAGGTGCGAGATGATCGCGAAGCCGAGCCGCACCTTCATTCCCGACGAGTAGTGCCGCACCGACGTGTCGATGGCCCGTTCCACCTGCTCACCGGCGAACTCGACGATCTCGTCGAAGTGCCGCTTCAGGTAGCTCGTCGACAGCCCGTGCAGCCCACCGACCAGGTGCAGGTTCTCCCGCCCGGTCAGGTCGTTGGAGAAGCCGGCGGACAACTCCAGCAGCGGCGCCACCGCGCCGTGCACCCGGATGTCGCCCTCGTCGGGGATGAGCACCCCGGCGATCAGCCGCAGCAGGGTGCTCTTGCCGGTGCCGTTGCGGCCGATCACCCCGACGGTCTCGCCCGGCTCGACGGTGAACGACACGTCGCGCAGCGGCCAGAACTGGCCGGGCAGGGCGCCCCGGGCGCCCCGGTGGATGAACAGCTCGCGCAGCCGCAGTTGGCGGCGCCGGTTGCGGACGAACCGGATGCCCAGACCGTCCGCCTCGATGATCGGCGCGGCCACGTCAGAGTTCCTTGAGCACGGCGGGTTCCAACCGGCGGAACGACCACCAACCGGCGGCCAGCACCAGCAGGCTGCCGACGACCGTGGTGGCGAGCAGGCGGGTGTCCGGGAACTCGTCCGGGTACCAGATCGCGTGGTGCAGCTGGAAGATCCCGACCAGCGGGTTCAGCTCGTACGCCACCTTCAGCCAGCCCGGCAGGCCGGACTCCCGGACCAGGCTGAGCGGATAGATGATCGGCGTGGCGTAGAACAGCACCCGGATGATCAGCCGCAAAAACCGCTCCACGTCGCGCATCAGCACGTTCCACGCGGACAACAGCAGGGCCAGCCCGATCAGCAGCACCGCCTGCACCGCCACCGCGAGCGGCAGGGCGAGCAGCGACCAGCCGGGGTGGATCTTGCCGCGCGCCGCGTAGATCACCGCGATGCCGATCAGGATCGGCAGGCCGGCCGCGTACTCGGCGAACCGACCGGTGACCCGGCCGATCGGGAACACCTGCCGCGGCACGTTCATCGTGGTGATCAGCCGGGACTGGCCGGTCAGCGCGTTGGTGGCCTCGCTCAACGCCGAACTGGCCCACATCCAGGCGAAGATCCCGGTGATCAGGAACAACGGGTACGACCCGGCCGCCTCGCCGAGGTGCCGACCGGTGTCGCGGGAGTAGAGCACCCCGAAGACGAACCAGTAGATGGCGCCCATGCCGAGTGGCTCGATCAGCGACCAGAAGTAACCCAGCACCGACTGCTGGTACTTGACCGCCAGATCCCGTCGGACCAGGATGCGCAGCGAGTTGCGGTGCGACCACAGGGCCGCGACGCCAGAGGTCACCGCAGCCTCCCGCCTCCTGAAAACGGACGCCAGGTTAGCAGTCGGTGAACGAATGCTCCGAATCGGCGGGGTTCAGCACTCGATCACGTTGACGGCCAGACCGCCCCGCGCCGTCTCCTTGTACTTGACCTTCATGTCGGCGCCCGTCTCCCGCATGGTCTTGATGACCTTGTCCAGCGACACCTTGTGCACGCCGTCGCCGCGCAGGGCCAACCGGGCGGCCGTGATCGCCTTGATGCTAGCCACCGCGTTCCGCTCGATGCAGGGGATCTGCACCAGGCCACCCACCGGGTCACAGGTCAACCCGAGGTTGTGCTCCATCCCGATCTCGGCGGCGTTCTCCACCTGTTCCGGAGTGCCACCGAGCACCTCGGCCAGCCCCGCCGCCGCCATCGAGCAGGCCGAGCCGACCTCACCCTGACAGCCGACCTCCGCGCCGGAGATCGACGCGTTCTCCTTGAACAGCACGCCGATCGCGCCGGCCGCCAGCAGGAACCGCACCACGCCGTCGTCGTCGGCTTTTTCGATGAAGCGGCTGTAGTAGTGCAGCACCGCCGGGATGATCCCCGCCGCGCCGTTCGTCGGCGCGGTCACCACCCGACCGCCGGCCGCGTTCTCCTCGTTCACCGCGAGGGCGAACAGCGTCACCCAGTCCATGGCGTGCAGCGGATCGGGCGTCCCGACCTCCGCCTCCAGGCCGCGCCGCAACTCCGCCGCGCGCCGCCGGACCTTCAAACCACCAGGGAGTACGCCGTCCCGCTCATAGCCGCGCTGCACGCACTCCCGCATGACCCGCCAGATTTCCAGCAGGCCGGCCCGGATCTCCGCCTCGCTGCGCCACGAGCGCTCGTTGGCGAGCATCACCTCGCTGATCGACAGCCCGGTGCGGGTGGTGACGTCGAGGAGCTGCGCCCCGGTCAGGAACGGGTATCGCACCCGCGTGCTGTCCGGCTTGATGCGGTCCGCGCCCGCCGCCGCCTCGTCCACCACGAAGCCACCGCCGACGGAGTAGTAGCTGCGGGCCCGGACCTGCTCCCCGGCCGCGTCGAAGGCCACGAAGGTCATCCCGTTCGGGTGGTACGGCAGCGACCGGCGACGGTGCAGCGTCAGGTCCCGGTCCGGATCGAAGTCGATCTCGTGCGCACCCAGCAGACTGATCCGCCGCTCGGCGCGGATCCGCTCGACCCGAGGACCGACGGTGTCGGTGTCGACCGTCTCCGGCGCCTCGCCGGCCAGCCCCAGCAGCACCGCCCGGTCGCTTCCGTGCCCGTGCCCGGTCGCGCCCAGCGAACCGAACAGCTCGGCCTGCACCCGCGCCGTCTCGGTGAGCAGCCCGTCGGCCTTGAGCCCGGCCACGAACGTACGGGCGGCCCGCATCGGCCCGACCGTGTGCGAGCTGGACGGCCCGATGCCGACGCTGAAGAGGTCGAAAACACTGATCATGGCTGCGCTTCCTCGGCGTCGTCCCGTCGTACGGGATCCGCCCGGTCGTGGCCGCCGGTCCGGCAGCCCCGCTCGTGGCCGCCCGGTCGGGTGGCCGCCGGTCACCCGGGGTGTGGGTGCCCGACCTGCGAGCCTACCCGCCCAGCTCACCCCTCAACCGAGCACGGCGGCGGGGCCACCCGGCCGCCTCCCGCCGGCCGCTCGTCCGCCACCTTCGCGCAGCCTTCATGATCACGCTCGATCCTTGTTGTCAACGCTGTTGCGTTTGGCGATCGGGACTTGAGTCAAGGGCTTTGGAGACGCGAACGGGACTTCTGATAGATCAGCTTGTGTCGAGCAAGGT